>DATGZZ010000053.1:0-8973 GCA_035296945.1 Reyranella sp. | reverse complement strand
TTCGGCGCCTCGCTGGCCTGCTTCGCTTGGCGCCGCGACGGTGAACGCTGGGTCACCGATCGCGCGGTCGATACCCGCCAGCGCCTGGTGCTGAGCTCGCAGGCGATGGAGGCGTCGGTGACCCGGCGCTTCAAGGATATTGCAGCGACTCCGCTGACAGGCGCACGCGCCGGCGTCGGCGAGCTGCGCGACGTTCTGGCGGCGGGCTACCGGCGCTTCTTCGGCATGGCAGGTTCCCACACCTTCTTCCATACGCCCGCGGATTCGGCCGCGGCGACCGGGCCGGAAATCCTGGAACCGGTCATCCGGGCCTTTGCCGACACCTTGGACGACGCTGCCTCTTTCTCCTCCCCCGTCATACGGGGAAGGGTTGCAGACGAGGGCGAAGCAGGCTGCAGACCGGCGGGAACCCCCTCCGTCCGCTAGCGTTCACTGGCTGAACCCACAGCCCAGGAGCATGTCATGCGCAATGCGGCGACCCATAACGGCAAGGATCTTGCGCGCGAGATCGCCCTTCTTCGCCAGCAGCTCGACGACTTGGCCGACACGGTGGATGGCACGGGGAGCTCGATCGTGGCCCGCGGCGAAGCGGCGCTCGAGGAGACGCTCAAGTCGGCACGCGAGCTCGTCGCCAAGTACGGCGACACGGCGAAGGCGTTCGCCCACGACACCGCAAAGCTCAAGGACAAGGCCACTGACACCCTGATCGAGCAGACCGAGACCCGCCCGCTCACCACCTTGGCGGCCATCATCGGCGTCGGTTTCCTCGCAGGCTGGCTTTGTCGTCGGCAATAGCCGACCCGCTGCCAAGTCACCTCAGCCGGCCCGGCCATCGATGATCGGTCCCCTCCTGCGCGTGGCGGCGTCTGCCGCCGCCGCGCGGTCCCTGCGCAATGCCGCCCATGACGCGGCGACGCGCGCCATGCTGGCCATGGGCGCCGCGCTTGCGATCGGCGTCGGCGTGGTCTGCCTCACCTGCGCGGCCTATATCCTGCTCGCGCGCAATCTCGACCCGGCGGCGGCTTGGGGTATCCTGGGAGCGTTCTGGGGTCTCGCCGGCCTGATCTACTTCGCCGTCGCCAGCCGCCGACGCGGCTGACGCGTCCGCCCCTCCCGTGTGTGAACTGGCCGCGCGACGGAAGCGAGCAGAGGCTTGCGCGCCAGCCGTTCGCTCACCGGCCGGTCGTCAGCCAGCAGGATCTCGAGCCAGCGCAGCGAAGGTAGATGGGCGGCGATCGTGCTGATCAGGATCAGCAACGGCACCGCGACGATGGCGCCCATCGCGCCCCACATCCAGCCGAGCAGGGCGATGGCCGCGAACACTGCCACGGTGTTAAGCGCGCAGCGGCGACTGACGAACATCGGCGTGACGAAGTTGGCCTCGATGACGTGGATTGCCAGCAATGCAGCCGGCGCGCCGACGATGCGCGGCCAGTCGTCGAAGGTGATGAGCGCCACCAGGGCCACCACCGCGATGGTGATGGCCGATCCGATGAACGGCACGAAGCCCGCGATGCCCATCAAGACACCCCAGATGATGGCGTTGGGAAAGCCCAGCACGGCGAGCGCGACCGTCGAGAGGGCGGCGACGCCGGTGTAGATCACGGCGAGCGAGAACAGGTAGTGGCCGACACGGTCGTTGATGTCGCGCATGACCCTGGCCAACCGCACCCGTGTGTTGAACGAGGCCGGGATGCGCATGATCTGCCGACGCGAATTGTTGCGATGGGCGAGCAGCAGAAAAGCCAGCACCCCGGCATAGAACGCCTGCAGCACCAGACCTGGCGTGGTGCTGGCAAGCTCGGCCATCAGAGACTTCTCGCGCACCACGACCTTCTCCGGCGGAGTCACAGTCGGTGTCGTGGGCGTCGCAGCTGACGCCGCCTGCTCGACCTGCTTGGAAACCTCCTGCACGATGGCAAGCGACTTGCGGACGCCCTCGAGCTTCCGCTCCAGCGTGTAGGTCAGATACGGCGTCTGATCGACCCAGTTGGTGAGCGCGGGGATGGAAATGGCGAGCAATGCCGCAAGGCCCATGGCCAGCAGGAATACCGACGCCGCGGCGGACAACCACGGCGGGAGGTGCAGGCGATCGAAGGTGTTGGCGACCGGCGTCAGGATGAGGGCCAGCACGATCGCGCCCGCCGTGGGAATGAGGAAATCGCGGGCGACATAGCCAATGGCTGCGACCGCACACACCGCAAGCACGATCAGCGGGCGGCGGATCGCCGAGCCGCGATGCATATGAACGACGGGAAAGCGCTCTTCGCTCTGCTCTGTGCTCGAGACGCCCACGCCCTGTTGGCTCCTGTTGGACCACATTCAACGGACAGGCAATGCAACGGGTTGCGCATCCGGGCGCCATGGCCGCCGAAATATTCGGCTTGACCAGACATGAACCGACCAGCGGGAGCAGCGTTTTAGCGATAGTAGACAACGCGGAGGCTTGCGGTGAGGCGCGCGGGCAGGTTTGTCGCTCTGGTGGTGGCCGGGGTTGCAATCGGTTCTTCGTGCTTTGCCCAGGTGCCGCACAACAACGGTTTCTTCGCGCACATCGACGGACGCTGGATGTGGCTGGGCGGTGATCGCCCCGAGAACGCCCTGGTGACCGACCAGCGCATGACCAGCGGTCCGGGCGGCCAGCTCATGATCGGCTACAAGATCGCCGACACCTGGGACGTGTCGCTGGCGGGCGACGTGCAAACCATGATCACATCGGTGACGCAGCTCTTGGGCGGGATGCTCAAGACCGACACCAATCATCAGCATGTCGACCTCGAGATCGGCTACAGCCAGGGCTGGTGGCGCGTGAACGGCGGCGTGCGCGCCGTCCACTATCTCATGAGCGCGGGCTACAACACGCCGTTCTTCGCCGGCTATGACCAGCGCGAAATGTACGGCCTCGGGCCCAAGATCGGCGGTGGCGCCCTGTTGCCCCTGTCGGAACCGTGGTCGCTGATCGGCGGCGTCAATGCCGCCTTGGTCTATACCTCGTTCGTCGATACCGGCACCGGCGCCCTGGCCGGACGGGGCAGCTACTGGCAGTTCGTGCCGCAGCTCGGCGCCGAGCTGGGCGTCAACTGGCGCTCGCCGCAGCGGCCGTCCTTCTCGATCACTGTCGGCGGCGCGATCAACGCCTCGTTCAACACCACCATCGCCGCCGACGGCTCGCGGCGCGGGACGCTGCTGGAGTTCGGACCATTCGTGCGGATGGCCTACAATTTCGCCGGGCCGACGCGCGTCCGTCACCCGACCGTCACCGCCAGTGACGGCGACGCCCCGGCCAAATTCACGGCGAACTATACCCTCTTCTTCGACTTCGACCGCGCCAGTCTTTCTCCGCTGGCCGCCAATACGCTGCGCTCCATCGCCGACGATGCGCGGCACGGCCGCGAGACCACGGTGCAAGTCACCAGCCACGGCGCGGGTATGGGCGACGAGACCTACAACAAGATGCTGGCCACCCGGCGTGCCGCCGCCCTGCAGGACGAATTGAGACGCCAAGGCCTCGACTCCCGCCAGATCGACAGCATCAACATCATCTTCTGAAATTGCTGCTCGGCATGACGGTGCTATAAGAGTCCGTCATGCCGATACTCAAACGCGCCGACGCCGAGATCTACTACGAAGTCCATGGCGCCGGCTTTCCCCTCCTGCTCTACGCTCCGGGCGGGCTGAAGTCCGAGGTCAGCATGTGGGGCGGCTCTTCGCCTGCCTATCCGAACGGCTTTCCGTGGATGGATCCGCGCACGGCGCTCAGCGACAAGTACACGGTCATCGCCATGGACCAGCGCAATGCCGGCCGGTCGGTGGCCGATGTGAAGCCCGACCATGGCTGGCACACCTTCGCCGCCGACCATCTCGCGTTGATGGACCATCTCGGCTTCAAGAAGTTCCACGTCATGGGCGGCTGCATCGGCGGCTCCTACTGCTTCGAGGCCATCGAGCAGGCACCAGACCGCGTCGCGGCTGCCGTCCTGCAGAACCCGATCGGCCTTTGGGAGAACCGCGAGAACTGGGACGCCGCGGTCAAAGGGTATGGCGAAACGGTGCGCAAGCGCGACCCGGCGATCAGCCAGGAGACGATCGACTCCTTCGGCCGAAACATGTTCGGCGGCGACTTCGTGTTCTCCGTCACCCGGGACTTCGTCAGGAACTGCCGCACGCCGCTTTATCTGCAGCCCGGCACCGACAAACCGCATCCGGCCCACACCAGCGCCGAGATCGCCGAGCTCGCCCCCAACATCGAGGTCCAGAAGGATTGGCGTGGGCCGGAGTTCCTGCAGGAATCGATCCGGCGCGTGCACGACTTCCTGGCAAGGAACACACCCAAGTCATGATGCGCCGTCTTGCTCTTGCAACACTCTTTTCGGCTGCGTTCATCGTCCCGTCCTCGGCCCAGCAGCAGACCTGGGTCGCCGTGGCGAGTGATGGCGCCGGCCTGTGGGGCATCGCCGTCGGCATGGTCACGCGCCAAGCGGCCGAAACCTCCGCCCTCGGCGAATGCGGCATGTACTGCAAGCTGAAGTTCACGGCGCAGGCGCGCTGCGTGGCCTATGCCTTCAGCGAGACCGGCCGCGCCGAAGGTTTCAGCGCCGGTGCGAGCCTTCAGCAGGTCGAACAGCCGGCGTGGGCCGAGTGCAATGCCAACGTGCCGGCCGATTCCTGCAAGCTGAAAGCGGCGCGCTGCTTCGAGTAGTCTTTGCTGGGAGCGCGCCACTCCGTGGCGCTCTTCTCATGATTCGGACCGCGGGCGTCCCGCCCGCTCATGATTCATGAGGCGGGCGGGACGCCCGCGGTCCGAATATGAGCGCCACTGGAGTGGCGCGCTCCCGGCAATGATTAACGCTTCAGCTCGACCTTGAAGATCTCGTCGAGCCACTTGCGGGCTTCGTGGAGGCTGGTGAACACACGGATAGGCCGCTCACCTTCCTCGGTGAAGGCCGCGAGCTCGCGGACGGTATCGCCACGCTTGCCATCGACGACGAACGCCACCGGTCCGCGTTGCGCTCCCTGGGGAGAATTCCGGGCGAGCACCACAAGCTGCTTGAGACGTTCCATGTCGGCGTCGCTGTTGGCCGCTGCGACATCGATGATCTTGCGATAATGCAACGCGCCCTGCTCGACGGACTCCCGGACTGCGTTCAGGAGTTCATCGGCAGTCAGGGTGCCATGGCAGACGGCGACGACAAGGCGGTCGTGATGGGAAATACGGACGTGAATCGGCATGGTCTCGCGGCGAGTAATAAGCAGCGCCTCGGCGAGATACAAGCACCGGATGTGCCGCTAGATCAACGCTCGTAGCCAGGCTTGCCCATCTTGGCGGCCGCGCCGTCGGGTTGTTCCGGTTGGAGTGCCGGCAACGGCTCCTTCGGTTGCAGGCCATTGCGCACCAGGGCGACACCCGCGATGGCACAGGCATGCGCTTCAGCGCGCTTCATATCGGCGCAATTACGCACGGAGCCGCTCAGCGTCACCTCGCCGTTCTTGACCTCGACCTCGATGCCGCGCGAATCGAGGCCGACATCGTCGGCCAGGCATTCGCGCAGTTCGCGGCCGATGTCGGCGTCCGAATGGCGATAGCCCCCAGGCTCGCGCACTTCGGGCGCATGGTCCTCACCCGCGACGTGGTTGATCTGGCCCATGCCATGCTCCCTGGCTCGTCGGACCAACGAAACGGGTCAGGAACGGGTTGCCTTGGCCTTTCTCGCGCGCGCAGGCCGGCCGCTGTCGTTGGCCGCCTCGACGACAGGCAGTTTTCGATCGCTATCCTGCATCGGCAGGGGCTGGAGGAAGGAAACCGGGTCGCTCGCCGGAAAACTGTCCTTCAACGCCTGGTCGAGCTTGTCCTCGATCTGGGCCTTCAACGCCTGCTTGTCTGCCATGCCACACTCCTTCCTGGAGCAACACGTTTTCAGGAGATGGGTTGCCGCAGCAACGGACGCCATGGGCAGTCGTTCACGATTCATGGGAAAGCCAGCCAGTCCCGGGAAGAAATGGTCGGCCAGGGTCACGCGCGAGAGCCATGCGCTCGCGCTCGACAAGGGCGAGTTCAGCCAACGCAGCCCTGGCGCCATCGCCCGCTCGCTGAAGCGGTCGGCCGAACGCAGCCGGGCGCGCAAGTCCGCCCCCTATCGGTCGGCGATGTCGATGCTGACCTTTTATATCAACCGCGGGGGTGCGGGCCTGTCGGCCAGCCGGCGCAAGACGCTGGAAGCGGCCAAGGGCGAGCTGCGCCGCCTGTTCGACAAGCAAAAGGCCTGACACCCGACACTTGCCAAATAGATGATTAGCGTCCTATCTTTTTTGGGATGCCCCCCAAGCACATCGATTTCGGCTTCCGCGTCGCCCGCATTGCCCGGCGCCTGCGTCAGGCCGTCGACGCCGAACTGCGTGCCTATGGCCTGACCGACGCGACGTGGCGGCCACTCGCCTACGTCGGCAAGCTGGGCGGCGGGGTACGCCAGAAGGAACTCGCCACGGCGCTCTCCATCGAGGGTCCGACATTGGTCCGCCTGCTCGACAATCTCGAACGCCGCGGCCTGATCGAGCGGCGCGAGGATGAGACCGACCGACGCGCCCGCGGCATCTATCTGACGCGCGCCGGCCGGGATCTCGCCGTGCGCGTGGCCAAGGTCGGCACCGAGGTCCAGGCGCGCGTGCTCGCCAAGGTGCCGCCGGCCGACCTCGAAATCTGCCAAAGCGTTTTTGACGCGATCGAACGTGAGCTGGATACGCGGCTGGATATCGCCGCGCCCGCCGCGGAATAGCGAAAGATCAAAGGAGAGGAGGAAGCGATGACCCAGGTCGTGGTGAATGCTCCGAACCGCTGGCGCCTCGAAACGCCCGGTGCCAACTGGCCGCGCAGCGCGCGACCCGACGCGGCGAAGAAGTACTTCATGGTGTCGGCCGACGGCCATGCCAATGAGCCCGCCAACCTGTGGGTCGAGCGCATCGACGCCAAGTACCGAGAGCGCCTGCCGCGGGTGATCACCGACAAGGACGGCGTGCAATGGCGCGTGAGCGAAGGCCATCGCCCGGACCGGCTGCGGATCTCGACCCTCGAAGGCGAGGACCAGCTGCGCGCCAAGGCCGGCGCCGATCCGCGGGGGCGGCTTGCCGATCACGATCTCGACGGCATCGACGTCGAGCTGATCTTCCCCAACAAGGGCCTCGCCATGTGGGCCACGCCCGATCCCGAGTTCGCCATGGCGCAGTGCCGCGTGTTCAACGACTGGGCATGGGAGCAGTTCGCCGACCACCAGGACCGCATGATCCCGGCCGGCGCCCTCGCCACCGCCGATCTTGCCGGCTCGATCGCCGAGGTGCAGCGGCTGGCCAAGCTCGGCTTCAAGTGCCTGACGCTCCCCTGCAAGCCGATCTGGGGCGGCCATGACAGCGGCCACGTGAACTACAACCTGCCGCACTTCGATCCGCTGTGGGCGGCGATCTCCGACGCCAACCTGCCGATCACCTTCCATGTCTCGACCGGGCGCGATCCGCGCGCGGCGCGCGGCAATGGCGGCGCGGTGGTGAACTACGTCTCGCATTCGCTGTCGCCCACCATCGAGCCGGTGGCCAATCTCTGCGCCTCGGGCGTGCTGGAGCGCTTCCCCAAGATCCGCTTCGCCACCATCGAGGCCGGCATCGGCTGGGTGCCCTGGCTGCTCGACGCCATGGACGAGGCCTACAAGAAGCATCACTTCTGGGTGCGGCCCAAGCTCAAGAACCTGCCCAGCGACTATTACCGCGCGCACGGCTTCTCGTCGTTCCAGGAGGACAGGCCCGGGCTCGATCTCGCCGAAAGCCACAAGCTCGACGGCAACTTCATGTGGGCCAACGACTATCCCCATCACGAAGGCACCTGGCCGCATTCGGCCGAGGCCATCGAGCGCACCATGGGCCAGCTCTCCGACAAGGCGCGGGCAAACATCCTGGGCCTGAACTGCGCCCGCTTCCTCGGCATCGACGTGCCGCAGCGCTACCGGCACTGAGGGCCAGACTCCCGTGAGCAAACGCACCCTGCGCGGCAAGGTGGCGATCGCCGGCGTCGGCGAGACCACCTACTACAAGCACGGCAAGTCGCCGGTCTCCGAGTTCAAGCTCGCCTTGCAGGCGATCCTCGCCGCCTGCGAGGATGCCGGCATCGACCCGCGCCGCATCGACGGCTTTGCCTCCTACTCCAACGACCGCAACGAGCCGTCCAGGCTCGCGGCCGCGCTCGGCCTGCCGGCGCTGCGCTTCTCCAACATGAACTGGGGCGGTGGCGGTGGCGGCGGATCGGCCGCCATGGGCAATGCCGCGGCGGCCGTCGCCTGCGGCATGGCCAATTGCGTCGTTGTCTTTCGCGCCCTGGCGCAGGGCCAGTTCCAGCGCTTTGGCGCCGCGCCGCCGGGCGGCGTCGCCGCGGGTGAGGCTGCTCTCAATGCGCCGTATGGCGTGATGTCGCCGGCGCAGCGCTATGCCATGCGGGCGATGCGCTTCCTGCACGAGAACAGGATCGAACCGTCGGCCCAGCGCGCTATCGCGCTTGCCTCCTATCATCACGCACAGAGCAATCCGCGCGCGGTGATGCACGGCCGGCCGCTCACGCCCGAGGCCTACGACCAGTCGCGCTGGATCGTCGAGCCATGGCGGCTGTTCGACTGCTGCCAGGAGAATGACGGTGCGGCCGCGTTGATCGTCCTGCCGGCCGAGGAGGCGCGCGACTTCAGGCACAAGCCCGCCTACCTGCTGGGCTCGGCGCAGGGCTCGGAATACCGCAACGGCGCGCGCAGCCACAATGCGCCGCTCTACGCCACCTCGAGCTTCACCACGGTGGCACCGCAGCTCTACGACATGGCCGGCCTCAAGCCGAAGGACGTCGACGTCGTGCAGAGCTACGAGAACTTCACCGGTGGCGTGCTGATGAGCCTAGTCGAGCACGGCTTCTTCACGGCCGAGGAGGCCAACGACTTCCTGACGCCCGAGAAC
>DATGZZ010000052.1:0-3043 GCA_035296945.1 Reyranella sp. | reverse complement strand
ACCTACAACGAGCCCTACAACATCGCCCGCCGCTTCGCCTCGATCGACCATATCAGCGGTGGCCGCGCCGGCTGGAAGCCGGCGGTCCGGAAGACCATGACGCGCCACTGGAGTGGCGCGCCCCCAGCAAGTCTTGCCTCATGGGCCAACCATGGCCGCTAGCAAGCAGCTCCGCCTCGGTGGTTTCTTCAGCGTGCCGGGCAACCACCTGGCGGGCTGGCGCCATCCCGACGCGATCCCGACGTCGGACATGGACTTCCAGCAATACGCCCACATCACCCAGGTGGCCGAGGCCGCCAAGTTCGACACCATTTTCTTCCAGGACACGGTGGGCGTGGCCGGCAGCCGGGCGCTGGCACGCGGCGAGCGCACCCGCGCCAAGCTCTCGCGCACCGTCAAGCTCGAGCCGACGGCGACGCTGGCAGCCCTCGCCATGGTGACCAACCATATCGGCCTCGTGGCCACGGCGACCACGACCTACAACGAGCCCTACAACATCGCCCGCCGCTTCGCCTCGATCGACCATATCAGCGGTGGCCGCGCCGGCTGGAACCTGGTGACCTCGCAGATCGAGGACGAATCGGAGAATTTCGGCTTCGACGAGCATCTGGCCCACGCCGAGCGCTACGAGCGCGCCGAGGAGTTCTATGAGGTCGTCACCGGCCTGTGGGACAGCTGGGAAGACGGCGGGCTGCTGCGCGACAAGAAGAGCGGCGTCTACATGGACCGCGACAAGGTCCATTTCCTCGACCACGTCGGCAAGCACTTCAAGGTCAAGGGACCACTGAACATCACGCGCTCGCCGCAGGGCTGGCCGGTGGTCGCGCAGGCGGGCTCATCCGAGGCCGGCCGCGAGCTCGCTGCCCGCACCGCCGACGTCGTCTTCACGGCCCAGACCAAGATCGACGAGGCGAAGGCCTTCTATGCCGACATCAAGGGCCGCGCGGCGCGCTACGGGCGCGGGCCCGAGGACATCAAGATCATGCCGGGCCTCACGCCCGTGCTCGGCCGCACCATGGAAGAGGCGCGCGAGAACTACGAATACCTGCAGTCGCTGATGCCCGACGACGTGGCGCTGCAGTCGCTGTCGCACATCTCGGGCGGACTCGACCTCAGCAAGTTCCCGCTCGATGGCCCCCTGCCCGAGCTGCCGCCCAGCAACGCCGCCAAGGCGCGCCAGGCGCTGGTCGTGCGCACGGCGCGCGAGCAAAACATGACCTTGCGCCAGATCGCGCGCCACACGGCGGCCGGCACCGGCCATCGGGTGCTGGTCGGCACGGCTGAATACATGGCCGACGAAATGGAAAAGTGGCTGAAGCAAGAGGCGGCCGACGGCTTCAACGTCGTGTGCAACCACTATCCCAAGCCGTTCGAGGATTTCTGCCAGCAGGTGGTGCCCGAGCTGCAGCGCCGCGGCATCTTTCGCACCGAGTACCAGGGCACCACCCTGCGCGATCATTTGGGCTTACGCGTTCCGGAAAATCGATACACGCGCCAGGCAAGGGAAGGCCTGGCAAGGGAGGCGTCATGAAGAAACTTGCTCTCGCCGCCGCGGGCGGCATCGCGGCACTGGCATTGGCGACCACGGCCTTGGCACAGGGTCCGACCGAGAAGGTGCGCAAGCTCAACCTCTATTCCTGGCCGCAGGCGGCGCTGCCGCAGAGCTACCAGGCCGCCCAGCTGATCGCCCAGCAGTGGCGCCAGCTCGGCCTCGACGTCGAGGTGAAGCCCTTGCAGCGCCAGCAGCAGACCCAGCTCATCTGGTTCAGCCGCGACAAGTGGGACGTCACCATGTGGCGCATGGTCGGCCGGCCCGAGCGCTCCGATCCCGACGAGTTTTTGTACAGTCTCTATCACTCGAGCTACATCGAGAAGGGCTACAACCTCGTCGGCTACCTCAATCCCGAATACGACAAGCTCGCCGAGAAGCAGCGCACCCAGCTCGACCGTGAGGAACGGCGCAAAACGGCGTTCGCCATGCAGGAGATCATCAACCGCGACCAGCCCAATGCCTTCCTTGTCCATCCCAAATATCCGCTCGCCTTCAACAAGGCGGTCTTCAAGGAAGACAGCGTCGTCAACCAGAGCGGCATCGGCATCCGCAACATCTGGACCTTTCTCGCCATCGAGCCGCTGGGCGCGCAGAAGGACCTGATCATCAACAGCAACGAGACCATCAACGCCACCAACCCGCTCTATATCGGCGGCGCGGTCGACAGCTGGGTCACCGACCTGATCTGGGATCGTGTGATGCGCATCGGCCCCGATGGCATGCCGCAGCCGTGGGCGGCCGAGAGCGTCGCCTGGGTCGACGACAAGACCGTCGACGTCAAGATGCGCAGCGGCATGAAGTGGCACGACGGCCAGCCGGTCACGGTCGAAGACGTCATCTTCTCCTTCCAGGCGCCGGCCGGCGACAAGGCGCCGATGTACAAGCCCTTCGTCACCGACATCGCCTCGATCGAGAAGACCGGCGAGCAGACGCTGCGCTTCACCCTGAAGCAGGCCAACACCACCTTCCTCACCGCCTCGCTTGCCAAGATCAACCTGATCCCCAAGCACATCTGGGAGCCAGTCCTGAAGGATCTGGCGGGCAAGCCTGAGACCGCCGAACAGCTCAAGGAGCCGAGCAAGATCGGTTCCGGCCCGTTCAAGCTGGTGCGCTGGAAGCCCACCGAGGAGATCCTGCTGGAACGCTTCGGCGATCACTTCCAGGCGCCCAAGGTCGAGCGCTGGATCATGCGCATCGTGCCCAACGCCGAGGCCACGCTCGGCATGCTGAAGCGCGGCGAGATCAACTTTTTAGGCATGTTCGGCGGCGACGCCGAGGTGCTGATCAAGTTCGCCAAGGAGAACCCCGACATCGCCATCCGCAGCGAGGTCGATATCGGCTTCGAGTACGTGGCCTTCAACAATCGCCGCCCGCCGTTCGACGACGTGAAGTTCCGACGCGCGCTGTCGCTCGCCATCGACCGCCGGCTGATGGTGTCGGCGGCCTGGCAGGATTACGCGATCCCGGCCAACAGCCACGTCTCGCCGGTGC
>DATGZZ010000051.1:0-4181 GCA_035296945.1 Reyranella sp. | reverse complement strand
CGAGGGCACGACCAACGCCGACGATCCGCTGCTGCTCTATTTCACCTCGGGCACGACGGCCAAGCCCAAGCTGGTCCGCCACAGTCATCGCAGCTATCCGGTGGGCGCGCTGTCCACGATGTACTGGCTCGGCCTGCAGCCCGGCGACGTGCATCTCAACATCTCCTCGCCGGGCTGGGCCAAGCACGCCTGGAGCACTTTCTTCGCGCCGTGGAATGCCGGCGCCACCGTCCTGATCGTCAATCAGGCGCCGTTCAACGCCAAGGCGCTGCTGGGCGTGCTGGAGCGCTGCAAGGTCACCACCTTCTGCGCGCCGCCGACGGTGTGGCGTCTGATGATCCAGGAAGACCTCGGCGCTGCGAAGGTCGCGCTGCGCGAGGTCTGTGGCGCGGGCGAGCCGCTCAACCCCGAGGTCATCAACAAGGTGCAGGAGGCCTGGGGCCTCACCATCCGCGACGGCTACGGCCAGACCGAGACCACGGCGCAGATCGCCAACTCGCCGGGTCAGAAGGTCAAGCCGGGCGCCATGGGCCGCCCGATGCCGGGCTATCGCGTGCTGGTGCTCGACGCCGACGGCATGCCGGCCGACGAGGGCGAGATCTGCCTCGACCTCAATGACGAGCGCCCGGCCGGCCTGATGCAGGGCTACGCCGACGCCGAGGGCAAGCTCTCGGGCGTCAACGACAAGGTCTACCGCACGGGCGACGTCGCCAGCCTCGACGAGGACGGTTACCTGACCTTCGTCGGCCGCGCCGACGACGTCTTCAAGTCGTCGGACTATCGCATCAGCCCGTTCGAGCTGGAGAGTGTTCTGATCGAGCACGAAGCCGTCGCCGAGGCGGCGATCGTGCCCTCGCCCGACGAGATCAGGCTGAGCGTACCCAAGGCCTACATCCTGCTGATCGCCTCGGCACCGCCGACGCGCGAGACCGCGCAGTCGATCCTGAAATACACCAACACGCGACTTGCGCCGTTCAAGCGCATCCGCAGGCTGGAGTTCGTCAAGGAGCTGCCCAAGACGATTTCCGGCAAGATCCGCCGCAACCAGCTTCGCCGCGTCGAGTATCAAGGCAGCGCCGCCGACGTCACGCGCGGCGTGGAGTTTCATGAGAAGGACGTTTTGGGCTGACGCACGACCGAGATCACACCACCACTGTCATCCCGAGCGTAGCGAGGGACCTTTGAGACAACATGAAAGGTCCCTCGCTACGCTCGGGATGACATCCGCTCCTGCAACAACGATCTCCTGAAAGAATGGCCATGCTTCCCAAACCCGGCGTCACCCAATCCCTCGCCCGCTTCGTTGTCGACACCAGGTGGGAGGACATCCCCGAGGAGGCGCGCCACGAGGCCAAGCGCGCGTTGTTGAACTTCTTCGCCGTGGCGATCGCCGGCTGCCGTACCGAGCCGGTCGAGCTGGCGCTAAAAACCCTGGCCGAGTTTTCCGGCGGCAAGCAGACCACGATCGTCGGCCGCAGCGAGCGCATCGACGCGCTGAGTGCCGCCTTCCTGAATGCCGCGGGTGCCAATGTCTTCGACTATTGCGACACGCATCTGCCGACGGTCGTCCATCCGACGGCGCCGCTCGCTCCCGCGCTGCTGGCGCTGAGCGAACTCAGGCGCGTGACCGGACCGCAGTTGCTGACGGCCTTCGTGCTGGGCTTCGAGATCGAATGCCGGGTCGGCGCGGCCGTCTCGCCCGGCCACTATCCCAAGGGCTGGCACATCACCTCAACCTGCGGCGTGTTCGGCTCGGCGGCGGGTGCGGCCAAGCTGCTCGGCCTCAACGCAGCCCAGGTCGTGTGGGCACTGGGCAATACGTCGACGCAGTCCGGCGGGCTCTGCGAGTGCCTGGGCTGGCCAGCAAAGAGCGTCAGCGTCGGCAATGCCGCGCGCAACGGCCTGCTCTCCGCCCTGCTGGCGGAAAAAGGCTTCTCCGGGCCGGCCGAGCCGATCGCCGGCGCGCAGGGCTGGCTGGCCGCGATGGGCGAGCCGCCCAACTGGGAGGCGTTCGAGGGGCTCGGCGCGACCTGGGAGGTTTTGGACAATTCGCTGAAACCCTATCCCGCGGGCTTCGTGATCCATCCCCTGCTCGACTGCGCGCTCGACTGGCGGCGCCAGCATCCCGATGCCGTCATCGAGCGCGTGGCCGTGCGCGGCAATCCCCTGCTGCTGCAGCGCACCGACCGGCCCGAGGTCGCGACCGGCCGCGAAGCACAGGTGAGCCTGCAGCACGCCACGGCCGCCGCCCTGGTGATGGGCAAGGCGGGCCTGGAGCAGTTCACCGATGCCTGCGTCAACGATCCCGCGGTCAAGGCGATGCGGCGCAAGATCGAGGTGGCGGGCGATCCCGCGATCTCGACCATCGCCATCGAGGTCGATTTCTTCACGGCCGACGGCAAGAAGCACAGCGCATCGACCACGGCGGCGCGCGGGTCGTCGGCCAATCCGCTGAAGGACGCCGAGATCGAGCAGAAACTTCTGGACGAGGCCAGGAGCTGGCGGCCGCAGCACGAGATGCGGCCGCTGATCGACGCGGTGTGGGCCCTGGACAAGAGCAGTGATGTGTCGACTTTGGCCGCACTGACCGTGCCGCGTTAGACTCTTGCCGGACCGCGGGCCTCCAGGCCCGCTCATAGATCATAAGCGCGCAGGATGCGCGCGGTCCGGAAGACGAAGATAAGAGCGGGCCTGGAGGCCCGCGGTCCGGCGAGATTACTCCACCGCCACCTTCGCGGCCGCAGCCACTGCCTTCCAGGTGGCGATGTCCTTCCGGATGAAGGCAGCGAATTCCTCCGGCGTGCTGCCGACGATCTGCATGGCCTGGTTGACCAGCAGGTCCCTGGTCGCTGGATCCTTCAATGCCTTCACGATCTCTTCGTTCAGTTTCCTGATCACCGCCGGCGGCGTCCTGGCGGGCGCCAGGATGCCGTGCCAGGCCAGCGCCTCGAAGCCCGCATAGCCGCTCTCGGCCACCGTCGGCACCTCGGGCGCGACGGGCGAGCGCTCGAGACTGGTCACCGCCAGCGCCCGGAGCTTGCCCGACTTGATGTGCGGCAAGGCACTGATCGGATCGGCGAACACCATGGTGAGCTGACCCGCCAGCAGATCGCCCACGGCCAACGCCGTGCCGCGGTAAGGCACGTGGGTCATCTTCACACCGGTCTTGCTGCTGAACAGCTCCGCGACCAGGTGGTTGGCGGCACCCACGCCTGTGGAGCCATAGTTCATCGAATCGGGCTTGCTCTTGGCCAGCGCCACCAGTTCGTGCAGCGTCTTGGCCGGCAGCTCCGAATTGACCACCAGGACGTAGGGATAGGCCGTCGTCATCGTGATCGGCGCAAAATCCTTCACCGGATCGTAAGGCAGGCTTTTATAGACGGCGGGGTTGATCGAGATCGGCCCGGACTGGCCGAGCAGCAGCGTGTAGCCGTCGGGCTCGGCCTTGGCGACCTGGTCGGTGCCCAGGATGGCGCCGGCGCCGCCCTTGTTCTCGATCACGATCGCCTGGCCGACGTTCTCGCCCACCTTCTTGGCAACGATGCGCGCCACCGAGTCGGCACCGCCGCCCGGCGCGTAGGGCACGACGATCTTGATCGGCTTGGCCGGATAGTCGGCGGCCCATACCACACCACTAGCGCCCGACAGCGCGAGCGCGAGAGCCAGCGCCGCGCGCCGCCGCATGTTCATGGCGCTTCTACGCGTCCACCTTGGCCGCAGCCTTGATGTTGGAGCGCTTGATGCGATCGAGGTTGGAACCTTCGATGCGCACCAGCTTGGTGAGGCCGTCGCGCTTGGGCGAATGCACGACACCGACGTCGTAGAAATGCGCATCGCCGGGCCTCAGCACGTAGGTCCGCTCCGGCTCGACCAGCGACGGCGTCTCGCCCTCGCCTTTGCGCACGATGCGCCAGTCGGTCATCTCGGTGTCGCCGACCGCCAGGCCATAGATCGCCCAGCTCGAGCCGTGATCGTGCGGCGCGCCGTGCGCCGGCTTCTCGTAGACATGGCCGCAGACGCAGAAGCCGAGCTCGGGATCCTCGAACAGGACCTTGCGCGGTTTGCAGTCCTCGGCGCGTAGGTGCTTGTCGATGAACTCCTTGTCGAGCAGGACCTTGGCGACGAGTTTTACGACGGCCTGCTTGCCGCCGACGCCGGGATCGGCCTTCAGGGCGGCACGG
>DATGZZ010000050.1:0-2649 GCA_035296945.1 Reyranella sp. | reverse complement strand
ATGGCGGAGCGCGACTCCGCCCTCTTGGATGCACAACATCGATTGGTGCAGATGTTATGGCGGACGCGCGACAACCCCGACCGCGACGAGGACCTGCTGGACGATCTGTGGGGGGAGTTCCTGGTGGAAATCAAGCGAGTCGCCGTTGCCGCTTACCCACGCACCGCTTTGCACGACATGTACGAAGTCAAAGCGCAGCTAGTCGAACGCGCATTGGATGAGATTCGAAATGGCGAAGGTTAAGCCCGCGCCATCACCGTCCGCGCGTGAGCACGAAGCGGGAGACGAAGGGGCTGGTCAGGATGATCAGGAACAGGCGGAACAGATGATGAGTGGCCACCATTGCCACTTCGACGCCGAGCGCCAGGCCGATCAGGCTCATCTCGGCGAAGCCGCCGGGGGCGTAGGACAGCACCGTTGCATCGATGCTGAGGCCGGTCAGCGCATGGGTGATCTCGGCGAAGCCCACGGCGCAGCCGATCAGCAGGATGGCGGCGCCGACCGACACGCCGATCTCCTTGTGCAGCTGGTCGATGGCGGTGCCGACGAAGCGGCAGCCGATGCCGCAGCCGACGACGACTTGCGCGGCGGCCACCAGCTCGCCCGGCGGCTTGGAATCGGTGAAGCCCGCGAGATGGGCGATGGCGCTCACCAGCATCGGTCCCATCATGAAGGCGGCCGGCAGGCGCAGCAGGCGGCCGACCACGGCGCCGATCAGGCCGCAGGCGATCAGGATCGCCCAGTCGCGCCAGTCGGTGTGGGTCGGATGCGGCATGGTGAGCACGCTGGTCGCCGCACCGCTCACCAGCCGGTACCACACCGGAATCGTCAGCACAACGGTGAGGATGCGGAGCGCATGGGCAAGCGCAATGGCGCGCTCCTGGCCGCCCATGGCGCCGCCCATGATCGTCATGTCGTTGAGCCCGCCGGGCATGGCGGCGAAGTAGCAGGTGACCTTGTCCCACGGGGTAAAGCGGCGGAACCAGAAGTAGCTCAAGGTCGCGCCGGTCAAGGTCATGGCGCTGAGCACGCCGAGGCTCACTGCCCATTTGCCGAGCTGGTGGATGAGCTCGGGCGAGAAGCCCGAACCCAGCAGCACGCCCATGATGATGACCATGCCCTGGCGCAGGCGCGCGTTCATGCCGATGCGGAGCCCGGCGAAGGCGGCCACCGTGGAGAAGACACAGGCGCCCAGCATCCAGGCGAGCGGCATCTTCAGCCAGTCGAACACGAAGCCGCCGGCCGTGCCGATCACGATCGCGAGCACGAGCGGCTTCAGGCCCTCATGGCCGATGATGTGTTTCTTTTCAGGCTTGACCGGGAGCGTCTTGCTCAAGGGTCGAACTGCTCCTTGAGGATGCGCTCCTCGAGATCGTGCTCGGGATCGAACAGCAGGGTGAGGTCGATGTCGGTCGCCTCGGTGACGGTGACCCGGGCGACGTTGGCGATCTCGACGGAATCGGCGGCCGCTGCCACGGGACGCTTGCGCGGATCGAGCACGGTGAGCTCGACCTTGGAATGGCGCGACAGCAGCGCGCCGCGCCAGCGTCGCGGCCGGAAGGCGTTGATGGGCGTCAGCGCCAGCAGGCCGGCGCCCAGCGGCAGGATCGGGCCGTGAGCCGAGAGGTTGTAGGCGGTCGATCCGGCGGGCGTGGCCACCAGCACGCCGTCGCAGTAGAGGTCGGGCAGGCGCTTGCGGCCATCGACCGAGACGGCAACCCGCGCGGTCTGTCGGCTCGAGCGCAGCAGCGACACCTCGTTGATGGCGAGGACCTCGTGCCTGCTGCCGCGCGTGTTGATCGCCAGCATGCGCAAGGGCGTCAGGCTGACCTGCCGCGCGGTCCTGAGGCGCTGCAGCAGGCCTGCTTCCTTGAAGGTGTTCATCAGGAAGCCGATGGTGCCGAGATTCATGCCGTAGATCGGCGTGCCGCGGCGGATGTTGCGATGGAGCGTCTGCAGCATCAGCCCGTCGCCGCCCAGCGCCACGACGATGTCGGCCTGGGCCGGCGGCACCGCGCCGTAACGCTTCTCCAGCCGCGCGCGGGCGCTGCGGGCGGCGGGAGTCGCCGCCGAGGCGAAGGCGAGGCGAGGCGCGGAATTGGAGGGGGAAGCCATCGGGATGTCTGCAATGCCACTTATGCAAGTTTCGTACTATAGCCGTCTGCCGCGGCTGTGCGATAAAATCGGCCTCACATAAGAACCGAGGAGGAACGCGATGGAGCTGGTTCCGCTGGGACCGGGATTCGGTGTCGAGGTCAGGGGCGTCAGCATGCTCGACGTCGCCAGCGACGCCGACGCCTACAAGGCCGTGCGCTCAGCCTTCGAGGAACACTCCCTGCTGGTGTTCCGCGACCAGACCATCGCCGACGACATCCAGGCGGCCTACAGCCGCGCCTTCGGACCGCTCGAGCTCACCAAGGTGGCGTCGCTGGGCGCCGGCGGTTTCTATTCCAGGCTCACCAACATCGGCGAGAAGGGCGAGATCGTGCCGCCCGACCATCGCCAGGTGCTGGTCGCCAAGGCCAACGCGCTCTGGCACACCGACTCGTCCTTCAAGAAGACGCCGGCGCTCGCCTCGGTGCTGACCGCGCGGGTGCTGCCGGGCGAGGATGGCGACACCGAGTTCACCTCGACGCGGCTCGCCTGGGA
>DATGZZ010000049.1:0-13049 GCA_035296945.1 Reyranella sp. | reverse complement strand
CGTGCCGTCCACGGTGAAGGGCTGGCGGTAACGCACATAGAAACGGTCGCCGGCACCGGCCTCGCGGTCGAAGTCGAGCGTGCCGGCCAAGGCCTTGCGGGCCTCGAGCATGACCGTTGCGGGCACACGCGCTTCCGCGAGCGACCATGCGAGCGTTTCACCCACCACTCCGGCTGCGGCGATCTCGCGCGTGAAGGGCAGACGGGCAAGATGGCGCGCCGGTTCGTCGTCGCTGCCCAGCAGCCGCTCTTCTGACGTGCGCGCCGTCTCGAAGGGCATGTCGTCGTAGATGCAATCGTCAGCGGCGCCGGCCGCGCCAACCGAACCGAAGACCAGCGATGCAGCAAGCGCCGCGGTGTGCGATGTCTTCTTCATGAGCCCCCAAAAACCGACAAAGGACGGGCCGGGCGCGACCGGGCAAGGCCGCGCCAAGGCACGTTCGATCGTGATGTTCCCGCTCAACTGGAGGGTTGACCCTCCGACTCCCAAACCGCTCCCACAAGCGGTGCTATTCGACTTCTAGCCATGTTTATGTGTGTTTCGCCACCCCTGATGGTGGACAATTTGCCGGCGTAACGCCCGGTGGCACCGGCCACGCGATGTCACCGCCACAAATATTGCAAGGTCCCCAGTTACTTCGCTATCGTTCTTCATCTGCTCGCTCAGAAGGTGGGCCAATCATGATAAGCCGACGTCTCCTCTGTACCGCCCTGGCTCTCTCCCCGGTCACGGCCCTGGCGCAAAGCGGCGACCCCAAGTTCGACGCCTTCCTGCGCACCATCCGCGCCGAGGCGCTGAAGGCCGGCGTCGATGGCGGCACGCTCGATATGGCGCTGGCCAAGGTCCATGAGGTCCCGAGGGTGATGGAGCTCGCGCGCAACCAGCCCGAATTCAAGATGACGTTCGACCGCTACCTTGAGCTGGTGGTGTCGGATGAGCGCGTGAAGAACGGCCGGGCACGACTGGCCGAGAACCGGGCGCTGGTCAGCCGCTTCGCCGGACCCGCCGGCATCCCCGATTCGACCGTGGTCGCGCTGTGGGGCATCGAGAGCAACTACGGCAAGAACCTCGGCGACTTCGAGGTGATCGAGGCGCTGGCGACCTTGGTCTACAACAACTTCCGCGCCCAGTTCTTCCGCCAGCAGCTTATGGCGGCGCTGAAGATCCTGGCCCAGGGGCACGTCTCCTTCGAGAACATGAAGGGCTCGTGGGCAGGCGCGATGGGCCAGTGCCAGTTCATCCCGACAAGCTTCCTCGCCTACGCCGCCGACGGCGACGGCGACGGCCGCATGGATATCTGGACCAACAAGGCCGACGTCTTCGCTTCGGTCTGCAACTACCTGCAGCGCGTCGGCTGGAAGCCCGGCCTCAGCTGGGGCCAGGAGGTGCCGGCCGGCAGCGGAGCGGGGCAGGGCCAGCGCATCGTGCGGCCGGCCGGGGCGGGCGGTCCGACCTTCCTCACGACGGCGAACTTCCAGGCCATCCTGCGCTGGAACCAGTCGGATTTCTTCGCGCTGGCGGTCGGATTGCTGTCCGACAAAATCGCTGCGGCCAGGTGACTGCCCGATCCCACCAAGATGATGTATCATCAGGCAGCCATGCCCCTACCAGTAGTCAGCCCGCGTAGTCGTCCGATGCCGGTCGTTCGTGTCCTGGGGACGCTGCTGCTGATCGGCGGTCTGGCCGGCTTCCTCGGCGCCTGCGGATCGTCGAGCCGGGGAGGCGGGGGCGCCAGCGTAGCGCAACGCGGCACCTACAAGGTCGGTGCGCCCTACAAGATCGACGGCGTCACCTACACGCCACAGGAAGAATTCAACCGGACCGAGACCGGCGTCGCCTCGTGGTACGGGCCGGGCTTCCACGGCAAGTCGACGGCCAATGGCGAACGCTATGACCAGGGCGACCGCACCGCCGCGCATCGCACGTTGCAGATGCCGGCGATCGTGCGTGTCACCAATCTCGACAACGGCATGAGCACGGTCGTGCGCATCAACGACCGCGGCCCGTTCGCGCGCAGCCGTATCATCGACCTGTCGCGCACGGCGGCGCAGGAGCTCGACGTCGTGCGCAACGGCACGGCTCGGGTGCGCATCGACCAGCTCCCGGCCGAGAGCATGGCGGTGCGCGACGTGGCGATCGCAGGCGGCGGGCCGGCCGAGCAGAACGCCGCCGTGGCCCAGGTCGCCTCCGGTCAGCGCACGGCCCCTGCGCCGACGATGGCAGCCACGCCACCACCACCGGCCCAGGTCGCCCCGGCGCCACAGCCGCAGCCCCAGCCGGTCGTCGTGCCGCCGCAGCCTGCCCCTCAGCCGCAGCCGGCATGGCCGACGACGCCGCAACCGCCGTCGGTGGAGACGCCGGTGGCCCAAAACGGCAGAGCGGGAGGGGTGACCGTGGCCTCGCTTGCCTCCGGAGCCGTACCGGTAGCGACACCGACATCTGCGCTTGCCGGCGGCGGCTTCTATGTGCAGACAGGGGCCTTCTCGACGATGGAAAACGCCGAGCGCCAGCGCGGCGCGGTGCGCAGCTACGGCGCCTCGGAGGTTTCCCAGGCATCGGCCGGCGGACGTGACGTCTGGCGGGTGCGGTTGGGGCCCTATTCGACCGCGGATGCTGCCGGCATCGTCGCGGACAGGCTGAAGCGATCTGGCTATGGAGATGCCCGTGTCGTGTCTGAATGATCTCCTGCGCCCCCTGACCGCGCTCCTCGTCGCGGCCAGCCTGGCCGGCGCGCCGCTTGCCACCCACGCCCAGCAGACCGAGCAGCCGCCGAAGCGGCAGAACCAGCAGCAACAGAAACCGCCGGCCAAGCCGCGCACGACCACCACGCCGGCCAAGCCCACGGCGCCATCGGCCGCCGCCAAGACCGAGGCGCTGCCGCCGTCGCAGGTCGGCATCGGCACGCTCGCCAAGCAGGCCTTCATGGTCGATCCGCAGACCTCGACGGTGCTGCTGTTCAAGGATGCCGACAAGCCGATGCATCCCTCGTCGATGGCGAAGATGATGACGATCTACATCGCCTTCGAGGAGATCGAGGCCGGCCGCCTGAAGCTCGACACGCGTTTTCGCGTCAGCGAGCGGGCGCGCAACATGGGCGGCTCGCGCATGTTCGTCGAGCTTGGCAGCGAGGTCACGGTCGAGGACCTGATCAAGGGCATGATCGTATTGTCGGGCAACGACGCCTGCGTGGTCATCGCCGAAGGAATGTCGGGCAACGAGGACAGCTTCGCCGAGCGCATGACCGCCAAGGCGCGCGAGCTCGGCATGACCGGCACGGTGTTCAAGAACGCGTCGGGCTGGCCGGCCGACGGCCAGTGGACGACGGCGCGCGACCTCGCGGTGCTGTCGTGGCGCACCATCGAGGACTTCCCCAAGCTCTACCGCTACTACGCCGAGCTGAACTGGAGCTACAACAACATCAAGCAGGACAACCGCAACCGGCTGCTCAAGACGGTGCCGGGCACCGACGGCCTGAAGACCGGGCACACGGAGGAGGGCGGTTACGGCCAGGCGACGTCGGCGATCCGCGACGGGCGGCGGCTCATCCTGGTGGTGAACGGCATGACCTCGATGGCCGAGCGCGCCCAGGAAACGGCGCGGCTGATGGAATGGGGCTTCCGTGAATCGACCAACACGACCGTATTCCGCGCCGGCGACACCGTCGTCGAGGCGCCGGTGTGGCTGGGCTCGCTGGACAAGGTGCCACTGGTGGTGCCGCGGCCGGTGCAGATCACCGCGCCCGCCGGCCAGACCGTGACGCCGCGCGTGGTCGCGCGTTTCGACGGGCCGATCGCCGCCCCCATCGCCAAGGGCACCAAGCTCGGCACCGCCGTGGTGACGCTGCCCGACAACCGCGTCGTCGAGTATCCGCTCGAGGCCGGCGCCGACGTGCCGCGCATGGGCGTGTTCGGCCGCGTCTCCACCTTGATCCAGCACTACCTGTTCGGCTGGCTCTCGTGACCGAGGACGCCGCCGGGCGATTCATCACTCTCGAAGGCGGCGAAGGAGCGGGCAAGTCGACCCAGATCGCGCGGCTCAAGAGCTGGCTCGAGGGCCGCGGCCATCACGTCACCGCCACGCGCGAGCCCGGCGGCTCGCCGGGCGCGGAGATGATCCGCAAGCTCCTGGTCGAAGGCCCCGTCGAGCGCTGGGACGGCACGACCGAGGCGCTGCTGCACTTCGCGGCGCGGCGCGAGCACCTGCGCTCGACGGTGTGGCCGGCGCTGAAGCGCGGCGAGTGGGTGGTGAGCGATCGCTTCGCCGATTCGACGCTTGCCTACCAGGGCTACGGCCACGGCATCGACCGCAAGGTCTTCGAGCAGCTCTACGAGGTCGCGGCCAGGGGCTTCCGGCCCGACCTCACGATCATCCTCGACCTGCCGATCGAGATCGGGCTCAAGCGGGCAGCCGAGCGGCGCGGTTCGGAGACGCGCTACGAGAGCCTGCCGCACGACTTCCACGCCCGGGTGCGCAGCGGATTCCTCGAAATCGCCGCGCGCGAGCCCAAGCGCTGCGTCGTGATCGATGCTAGAGGAACGGTCGATGCGATCGCCGGCGCGATCGCCGACGCGGCGAAGGATCGGCTGGGAGCCTGACGGATGGCGAGGGGCAAGGCGAGCGTCGACGCCAGCGAGCGGGAAAAGCTCGAATGGCCCTACGACTGGCCGCCGCCGTGGCGCAGCGAGCGGTTGCTGGGCCACGAGGCGGCCGAGAAGACATTGCTCGCCGCTCATCAGAGCGGTCGGCTGCACCATGCCTGGCTGATCTCGGGTCCACGCGGCATCGGCAAGGCGACACTCGCCTGGCGCTTCGCGCGCTTCCTGTTGTGCGGGCAGCACGAGGCTGGCCTGTTTGGCGGTGGACCCGAAAACCTCGACGTGTCGTCAGATGCGCCGGGTCGGTCCAATTTCGACGCCCGCGCGCACCCCGACCTCTTTCATGTGAGGCGCACTCTCAATCCCGATACCGGCCGTATGCGCGCAGAGATCGCTGTCGATGACGTTCGTGATTTGGGCAACCGTATGCGGATGACGTCGGGCGGCTGGCGTGTCGCCATTGTCGACGCCGCCGACGAGATGAATCGCAACAGCGCCAATGCGGTTTTGAAAATCCTGGAAGAGCCGCCCCCCAAGGCAGTGCTGCTGATCGTGGCGCACGCGCCGGGCCGACTGTTGCCTACCATTCGGTCCCGCTGCCGAAGGCTGACGCTGCAGCCGCTTGCCGACGATATCGTCATAAGCCTGCTCGGCGACTACGCATCCGAGCTGAAGGAGCAGGAGAGGTTGGCCCTGGCGCGGCTCGCCGAAGGCAGCATCGGCCGTGCGCTGGAGCTTGCCGGCGCCGGCAGCCTGGAACTCTACAGCGAGATGGTGAGCGTGCTGGCGACGTTGCCCGAGCTCGACATGGCGCGCCTGCACGGTTTTGCCGAGCGCTTCGCGCGCCGCGGCGAGGAGGCGAACGCCGCCTGGCGCTCGCTGAACTACCTGTTCGACGGCTGGCTGAAGGGCCTGGCGCGGCAGTCGGCGCTGGGCGGAGAAGCTGCACCCGTCGTGCCGGCGGAGCGCGGTTTGCAAGCGCGATTGCTGGCGGCGGCCAGCCTTGATCGCTGGATCGTTGCATGGGAAAAGGCCGCCGAACTGCTGTCTGGCGCCGACCGGGTCAATCTCGACCGCAAGCAGACGGTGCTGGGCAGCTTCCTCGTCCTCCAATCGGCAATGCGCTGAAGAGTTCGGTCATCATGTCGGGCCGCGGTCCCTATTACGTCACCACGCCAATCTACTACGTGAACGACGTGCCCCATATCGGGCACGCCTACACGACGCTCGCCTGCGACGTGCTGGCCCGCTTCATGCGCCTCGACGGGCGCGACGTGCATTTTCTCACGGGCACCGACGAGCACGGCCAGAAGGTCGAGAAGGCGGCGGCTGCCGCGGGACTGGCACCGCAGGCCTTCACCGACAAGGTCAGCCAGTCGTTCCGCGATCTCGTCAAGACGATGAACTACAGCCCCGACAACTTCATCCGCACGACCGAGCCGCGCCACCACGCGGCCTCCCAGGCGCTGTGGGAGAAGCTGCTGGCATCGGGCGACATCTATCTCGGCAAGTATGCCGGCTGGTACTCGGTGCGCGACGAGGCCTACTTCGTCGAAGGCGAGACCGAGGTCGGCACCGACGGCAAGCGCCGCGCGACGTCGAGCGGCGCGGAGGTCGAGTGGGTCGAAGAGCCGTCCTACTTCTTCAAGCTGTCGACGTGGGCCGACCGGCTGCTCGAGTTCTACGACAAGAACCCGCGCTTCATCGCACCCGAGAGCCGGCGCAACGAGGTCATCAGCTTCGTGAAGGGCGGCCTGCAGGACCTCTCGGTATCGCGCACCAGCTTCTCGTGGGGCGTGCCGGTGCCGGGCGATCCCAAGCACATCATGTACGTCTGGCTCGACGCGCTCACCAACTACATCACCGAGTGCGGCTATCCCGACACCGGCAATCCGCTGTGGAAGTACTGGCCGGCCGACCTGCACATGGTGGGCAAGGACATCATCCGCTTCCACTGCGTGTTCTGGCCGGCGTTCCTGATGTCGGCGGGCGTGGCGCCGCCGCAACGCGTGTTCGCGCACGGCTGGTGGACCAACGAGGGCCAGAAGATCTCCAAGTCGCTGGGCAACGTCATCGATCCGGTCGAGCTGGTGGCGACCTACGGGCTCGATCCGGTGCGCTACTTCCTGCTGCGCGAGGTGCCGTTCGGCAACGACGGCGACCTGCAGCGGCGTGCCCTGATCGGCCGCCTGAACGGCGACCTCGCCAACGCCTACGGCAATCTCTGCCAGCGCGTGCTGTCGATCGTGGCCAAGAGCGCCGGTGGCAAGGTGCCGGCCAAGGGCGCGATAATTGAGGCCGACACCGCCTTGCTCGACCGCGCCAGGGCCCTGCTTGCGACCGTGCGCGGCGAGCTCGACGAGCAGGCCTTCCATCGCGCGCTGATCGCGATCTGGGAAGTCATCGCCGACGCCAACCGCTACGTCGACGCACAGGCGCCGTGGGCGCTCGCCAAGACCGATCCGGCGCGCCGCGACACCGTGCTGTGGGTGCTGGCCGAGACCATCCGGCGCGTGACCTTGCTGGTGCAGCCCTTCATGCCGGACTCCGCGGGCAAGATCCTCGACCAGCTCGCCGTGCCGGCAACTGAGCGGGCGTTCGCGAGCTTCGACAAGGAGCTCGTGTCCGGAACGGCGATGCCGCCGCCGCAAGGCGTGTTCCCGCGCTTTCTCGAGTCTGCGAAAGCGGCAAGCTGATGCTGATCGACAGCCACTGCCATCTCGACTTTCCCGAGCTCGCGACCGATGAGACCGGCGTGCTGGCGCGTGCCCGCACCGCCGGCGTGGCCGGCATGCTGACCATCGGCACCAGGCTCGACCAGTTCGACAAGGTGCGCGCCATCGCCGAGCGCCACGGCAATATCTGGTGCTCGGTCGGCGTTCATCCGCACGAGGCCAAGGAGGAGGGGCAGCGCACCCCTGACCGCCTGATCGAGGCCGCGCGCCATCCCAAGGTCATCGGCATTGGCGAGACCGGGCTCGACTTCTACTACGAGCACAGCCCGCGCGCCGAGCAGGCCGAGAGCTTTCGCGCCCATATCGCGGCGGCGCGCCAGACCGGCCTGCCGCTGATCGTCCATACCCGCGACGCCGACGGCGAGACCGGCGACATCCTCGAAGAGGAATACGCCAAGGGCGCCTTCCCGGGCCTGATCCATTGCTTCAGCTCGGGCGCCGAGGTGGCGCACCGGGCGCTGGCGCTCGGCATGTACATCTCGATCTCCGGCATCGTCACCTTCAAGGCGGCCGAGGCCTTGCGCGCCACGGTGCGCGACATCCCGCTCGACCGGCTGCTGGTCGAGACCGACGCGCCCTACCTCGCGCCCGTGCCGAAGCGCGGCAAGACCAACGAGCCCGCCTTCGTGGCCCACACCGCGGCCAAGGTGGCCGAGCTCAAGGGCGTCGGCGTGGCCGAGCTCGAGGCCGTGACCACCGACAACTTCTTCCGGCTGTTCGCCAAGGCCGAGCGCGCCACGTTGGAGGGCGCGAGGTGCGGGTGACGATCCTGGGCTGCGGCACGTCGGGTGGCGTACCAAGGGTAGGGGGCGAGGGCGGCAACGGCGAATGGGGCGCCGCTGACCCTGCGGATCCGCGCAATCGCCGGCGGCGCTGTTCCATCCTGGTGCAGGCCCAGGGCAAGACCATCCTGATCGACACCTCGCCCGACCTGCGGTCGCAACTCCTGGATGCCCAGGTCGCGCGCATCGACGCCGTCCTGTGGACCCACGAGCACGCCGACCAGGTGCACGGCATCGACGACGTGCGGCCCTACATGCTGCGTCAGGGACCGATCGAGGCGTGGTCGGACGAGCGGACGTACCGCATCCTGCTGCAGCGCTTCGGGTACTGCTTCGCAGCCGAGGATGGCTTCTACAATCCGATCTACCGGCACCATCGGATCGACGGGCCGTTCGTCGCCGCCGGCGTGGCCGTGCGGCCGTTCGTGCAGGACCACGGCATCGCCACGTCGCTCGGCTTCCGCTTCGGGCCGTTTGCCTATGCCAACGACTGCGTGACCCTGTCAGACGCCGCCCTGGAGGCAATGACGGGCGTGGACGTGCTGGTCGTCGACGCCATGCGCTACCGTCCGCACCCGACCCACGCCCATCTCGAGCGGGCCCTGGAGTGGAT
Organism: Reyranella sp.; assembly: GCA_035296945.1. Taxonomy (GTDB): domain Bacteria; phylum Pseudomonadota; class Alphaproteobacteria; order Reyranellales; family Reyranellaceae; genus Reyranella. Next base: position 4,324 of record DATGZZ010000049.1, on the reverse strand, counting down.
CGCCAGGATCGCGCCCAGGCGGGCTTTTTTGACCAATCTCCACGTCGATATGGACTATGCTGAGCTGGATCGACTGACGCCGGCCCATGTCCAGCCCTGCCACGACGGGTTGGTCATCGAAGTGAATGGAGAATAGTCCATTATTATCAGACGATTGAATACCAACCCTCATCCAACAGATAAAGCAGGACAAAAGGAGTCCGGTCGCCGCTTGTTCCTGTGGGCGAGCCTCGGCGCCTGTTTTGCCGGTTTTCCGGCCCGCGCGGCCGACCTCGACGCCGGTGGGATGACCTTCCGGGACTTCGCCCTCAACGACAATGGCGCGAGCTTCAATCGAGGCGTCGATCCCATCATCGCCGGCGGCCCCAACCAGGTGTCGTCGCGAGTCGCCGTCGTCGACAGCGCCCAGGGGCTGGCACGCGTGCAGTTCAGCGCGATCAGGGTCGAGCTGGCATTGCCGCTGGGCTGGCAGGCAACCGAGGACTGGGAGCGGGGTGTCGCCTACAGCGGCGACAAGCGCTACCGGCTGATCATCTGGCGGGTCGATTTCACCTTCGAGGGCGTCAAGGACGCCGAGCACTACGCCGCCACCAAGACCGGCTCGATCCAGGCGCGCCGGCCCAGCGTCCAGGCCCAGGCGCGCAAGCTCGGCGACGGCACGTTCCTGATCGTCTACGAGAACGCGCCCAAGGGACAAGGCGACAGCGAGCTGCGCACCGTGTTCGACCTCGTCGTGCAGCGGCCGGGCAATCCGAAGGAGGGCATCCTGCTGACCCTCGGCGTGCCGGCCAGCGACGCGGTGCGTGGGATGAAGCTGATGGCTATCTTAAAGCAGAATATGCAGATTAACTGGTAGGTCATTGATACTAAGGGAATCTATATATTTGTCATAATATATATTATACGATAATCGGAGTTGAGGATAAGCGTCATGGCGTCCGAACGTCCCACGGCGGACTCGCTGCCCCGCGAGCCGATGGCCCGCCTGCTCGCCGTCATGGCGTGGCTGCGCGACCGTCGCCACGGCTGCCCGTGGGACATCGACCAGACCTTCCGGACGATCGCGCCGTACACCATCGAGGAAGCCTACGAGGTCGCCGACGCCATCGAGCGCGACGACCTGCCGGCGCTCAAGGAGGAGTTGGGAGATCTCCTGCTGCAGGTCGTCTACCACTCGCAGATGGCGAGCGAGACCGGCGCCTTCGGCTTCACCGAGGTCGCCCAGGCCGTGGCCGACAAGATGGTCGACCGCCACCCCCATGTGTTCGGCAACGCCCAGATCGACACCGCCGAGGCCCAGACCGTGTCCTGGGAGGCGCGCAAGGCGGCCGAGCGGGCCGCCAAGGCCAAGGAGCCGGCTGGCACCCTGGACGGGGTGGCGCGTGCCCTCCCCGCCCTGTTGCGGGCCGAGAAGATCCAGAAGCGGGCGGCCAGGGTCGGCTTCGACTGGAAGAAGACCGGCCCGGTGATCGACAAGATCGAGGAGGAGCTGGGCGAGCTGCGGGCCGAGCTGGCCGCGGGCACTGTCGACGAGGCCCGGCTGACCGACGAGCTGGGCGACGTCCTGTTCGCCGTCGCCAACCTCGCCCGCCATTGCAAGGTCGATCCGGAGGCAGCGCTACGGGCCACCAACGACAAGTTCGAGCGCCGCTTCCGCCATATCGAGAAGCGTCTGGCCGAGGTCGGCCGCAAGCCCGCCGACGCGACGCTCGAGGAGATGGAAGCGCTCTGGCAGGAGGCCAAGACCCAGGCCTAGCGCACGACGCCCAGTACGGGAAAACTGTCATCCCGAGCGAAGCGAGGGACTTTAGGCCACCGGAAAGGTCCCTCGCTTCGCTCGGGATGACAGCAGTGTCGAGGCCACGTCGGTGCGACCTCCCCTAACCCTTCGGCAGCCCCGCCAGAAGCGGCATGCGCACCGCATCGAACAGCGTGCGCACGTCGGACAGGGTCTCGGGGTGGATGGCCGTGATCAGTCCGCTGTTGATCGGCTGGGCCGGCGCGTAGGGCTCGCGATCGAAGCGCTGCGCCTCGCCGCCCGCCTCCTCCACCATCAGCGCGCCGGCGGCATGATCCCACGGCTTGGTCGTGCGGTAGAGATTGAAATCGGCCCGGCCGGCCAGGATCTCGAGATACTCCGCACCGGCGCAACGCAGCGTCGAGACGCGGCCCAGCGTGCGCCGCCTGTCCGGCGGCAGCTGGCGGTCGAATTCCTTGCGCACCTTGTAGCCCACGAACCCGATCGGCGGGCGGGCAGGCTTCTCGCCCCTGACCGGCTTGCTGTCGAGGCTCACGCCCTGCCCCTTCAACGCCACGGCCATGTGGCCGCGCGGCACGTCGAGGATCCAGCCGCCCACCGCCACCCGGTCATGCACCAGGCAGACGATCATGGCGAAGACGTCCTTGCCGGCCGCGAAGTTTGCCGTGCCGTCGAGCGGATCGACGATCCAGCAGGTCTCGCCGGGACGCTTGATCAGGTCGACGAGGTCGGGCTCGGTCTCGACCGCCTCCTCGCCCACGATCGGCACGCCGGGCAGGATTTTGGCCAGGCCGACCGCCAGCCGCTGCTCGGAGGCCTCGTCGGCCACGGTGACGACGTCACCGGGCCCTTTCATCCGGATGTCTTCCCTGGCGAGCGCGCGAAAGCGCGGCAGCAGCTCGGAAGCCGCCGTCTCGCGCATCAGCTCGGCGACACGCCCGGCATCGGCCGAGCTCAGCATGTCGTCAGCCGACGATGCCGAACAGGTCCTCTTCCTTGAGGATCACGTGCTCGACGCCGCCGAGCTTGACCTCGGTGCCCGACCACTTGCCGTAGATCACCTTGTCGCCGACCTTGACGTCGAGCGACTGCAGGCGGCCGTCTTCCAGCCGCTTGCCCTTGCCGACAGCCACGACCTCGCCTTGCATGGGCTTCTCCTGGGCGGTGTCGGGGATGATGATGCCGGCCTTGGTCTTGGTCTCGGCGGTCATCGGCTTCAGCAACAGCCGATCGTGCAAGGGCTTGAATTTCATGATCTTTCCTCTGAATGGGACGGGCCGCTTATAGGTATCTGGGAAGCCCAGTGTCAACGCGCCAGCCGGCGTTCGAATTGCGCGGAAGCGGCAGCATCGAGCGCGACCGTCAGTCGCGCGGTCTCGCCGTCATCGTGGCGGCTCCTGACCTCGCCGTGGCGGTAGAGCCAGGCGATGGTGGCGCCGTCTGAAAGCGGCACCGCGACCTCGCGCGCCTCGCCGGCGCGGCCGAGGAAATCGGCGATCGCTTCGAGGAGCTGGTCGACCCCCTCCCCGGTCATTGCCGAGACCGGATATTGTCGCGCCCGTTCGGCGCCGGTGTGCGACCGGGTCTCCAGCCGCCGGCGGACATCGTCCGGCAGGGCATCGATCTTGTTCAGCGCCTCGATGATCGGCCGCCCTTCCCCCTCCTCGATCACGCCGAGATCGTGCAGCACGGCCTCGACGTCGGCGCGCTGCTGCTCGCTGTCGGGATGGGCGACGTCGCGGACATGGACGATCAGGTCGGCCTCGAGCACCTCCTCGAGCGTGGCGCGGAAGGCCTCGACGAGATGCGTCGGCAGGTCGGACACGAAGCCGACCGTGTCGGAGACCACACAGGGCTTGCCGTTGGGCAGCTTGATCGACCGCATCGTGGGATCGAGCGTGGCGAACAGCAGGTCCTTGGCCATCACCGCAGCGCCGCTCAGCCTATTGAACAGCGTCGACTTGCCGGCGTTGGTGTAGCCGACAAGCGCCACCGTCGGCAGGCGCGCCTTGCGCCGGCCGGCGCGGTTGACGGCGCGCGTGCGGCGCACGCCTTCGAGGTCGCGCTTGATGCGCACGATGCGCTCGCCGATCAGGCGGCGGTCGATCTCGATCTGCGATTCGCCGGGGCCGCCCAGGAAGCCGAAGCCGCCGCGCTGGCGTTCCAAGTGGGTCCACGACCGCACCAGGCGACCGCGCTGGTAATCGAGCGCGGCCAGTTCGACCTGCAGTCGGCCTTCATGCGTGCGTGCGCGCGCGCCGAAGATCTCCAGGATGAGCCCGGTGCGGTCGATGACCTTGGCTTCCAGCGCCTTCTCGAGATTGCGCTGCTGCACGGGCGTCAGCCGGTCGTCGACGACGACCAGCCCGATCCCCTGCTCCTCGACATTGGCCTTCATGCGCTCGACCACGCCTTTGCCGATCAGCGTGGCGGGCGTGACGCGGCGCAGCGGCACGGTCTCGGCCACGCGCACATCGAGGTCGATGGCGCGGGCCAAGCCAACCGCTTCTCCAAGCTTGGCGTCGCGATCACGCTCCTCACGGTGCACACCCGGCGCATAAGGCG
>DATGZZ010000048.1:0-6951 GCA_035296945.1 Reyranella sp. | reverse complement strand
CACTTCCATGGCGAAGGCCGCGCTCACGAACTCGGCCGTGCCATACGCTGCGTCTGGTCCAACCGTGGCGTCGACGTCGCCCCAGATGTAGAGCGTCGGCACCTCGATCGTGCCGATATCGGCAGCCAGCCCCTTGTTGGCGCGATACCACGCAAGGGCGGCTTCCATCGCGGCGGGATTGCCCAGCACCGACAGATGCTCGTCCATCGCCGCGACCGGCACGCCTTGTCCGAACAGGCCGGTGCGCAGGCGGCGCGCATTGTCCTCGAGCAGCATGCGGCCGGTGTCGGCATCGAGGAAGGCGCGATGATGCTTGGACCGGTTCTTCTGGTCACCGTCTTCCTTGGCAAGCGCGCGCTGGAACGACTTGGGATGCGGCCGCGACATGATGGTGAGCGAGGCGAGCCGATTGGGATGCGCCGACGCCACGCCCCACGACACCTGCCCGCCCCAGTCGTGGCCAACCAAATGGAAACGCCGGCTATCGTGACCGGCCGCTGCCACGATCTCGATGGCATCGTTGACCAGCCTGTCGAACGCGTAGTTCGAAAGGTCGGCCGGATCGGGCCGCGCGTCGGCCGAGTAGCCGCGCTGGTCGGGCGCCACCGCGCGATAGCCCGCCGCAGCGAGCGACGGCAAGGCGGCGCGCCAGCTATGTCTCGATTCGGGAAAGCCGTGCAGCAACAACACCAGCGGGCCGTCGATCGGGCCTGCGACATCCGCCGTGAATGTCAGGCCCGACCGGGTCTTTATGCTGGTGCTGTCCGCCATCAGGCGATCAGCCTACGCCGTTCGCCTTGAACCAGGCCAACGCCTTTTTCCAGCCGTCCTCCGCCGGGTCCTTGCGGTAGCTCGGGCGGTAGTCTGCATTGAAGGCATGCGGCGTGTCGGGATAGACGTCGATGCGCGACTTCTGCGCCGCCGCGCTGCCGGTCTTCAGCGCCTCGCGCATCTTGTCGACCGACTCCTGTGAGATTCCGGTATCGGCGCCACCGTAGAGGCCAAGCACCGGACCGTGCAGCTCCTTCACGATGTCGATCGGGTTCTTCGGCTGCAGCTCGGTGCCGGGACGGACCAGCGGACCGTACCAGGCGACGCCCGCCTTCACTGCCGGATTGTGCGCGTCGTACATCCACACGATGCGGCCGCCCCAGCAGAAGCCGGTGACGCCGAGCTTGGCAGTGTCGGCCTTGCCCTCGCTCTTGGCGAAAGCGACCGCCGAGTCGAGGTCGCCCATGACCTGCGCATCCGGAACCTTGGAGACCACCTCAGCGATCAGCTTGGGGATCTCAGTGTAGCTCTTGGCATCGCCCTGGCGGAAGTACAGTTCCGGCGCGATCGCGTAGTACCCGGCCTTGGCGAAGCGCCGGCACATGTCGGCGATGTGGGCATGGACGCCGAAAATCTCCTGCACGACCAGGATGGTGCCGAAGCCCTGTCCGCTCGCCGGCATGGCGCGGTAGGCATCCATGTCCTTGCCGTCCTTGGTCTTGACCTTCACCGCACCTGCGGTGAGCCCGTCGGTCGGGGTGACGATCATGGTCTGCGCCTGCACCGGCTGGACCGCCAGCGCGAACGTGCTGCCGAGAGCCACCGGCACTCCCAGGGCTGCGCGACGCGACAGGCCGTTCTCCGCTCCATAAATCAAGCGATCGCCATCCATGTTGCTGTCTCCCTTGGTTGAACGCGGAGCGGAGCCTAGGCTGGGTGCACGAGCGCCCACAATCACAATTAGGCGATGTGATCCAGGGCCAGATACTCCGGGCTCTGCATCTCCATCAGCCGCGAGACCGTGCGCTGGAACTCGAAGACGCCATCGCCCGCAACGTAGAGGCCGCTCGGCGCCGTTGCAGCAGAGCAGATGAACTTCACTTTCTTTTCGTAGAATTCGTCGATCATGGTGACGAAGCGCACCGCCTTGTCCTGGCTATCCGGTCCCATCTTGGGGATGTCGGCCACGATCACGGTGTGGAAGTTGGCGGCGATGCAGATGAAGTCGGCGGCGCCCATCGGCCTCGCGCACCAGTCGAGGAAATCCGCCATGGCGACGCCCGGTGCGGCGCGCGGAATCTCGACATCGCGGCCCTGGGTGCGCAGCACGCGCGGCTCGCCGTCGGCGCCGCCGCTCAAGGCGCGAAACGCCTCGTCGAGCTTGGCATTGGCCCAGGCGCCGAGCGGCGTCAGATAGACGTCGAAGTTGCGCAGCCGGTCCAGGCGATAGTCGTGGTCGCCGCCCAGTTCCATCACGTCGAGCCGTTCCTTGACGAGATCGATGAACGGGACGAAGCGCTCGCGCTGCAGGCCGTCCTTGTAGAGATCGTCGGGCTTGCGGTTGGACGTGGCGATCACCGTGAGGCCTTCGTCGAACAGCACCTCGAACAGGCGCGCCAGGATCATGGCGTCGGCGATGTTGGTGACCTGGAATTCGTCGAAGCAGAGCAGCCGCGTCTCGCTCGCGATCTGCTTGGCGATCGGCACGATCGTGTCGGCCTCGGGCGGCGCGCCCTTGGCCGCCAGCTCCTCGCGGCGGCGGTGCAGGCGCTCCTGGACTTCCAGCATGAACTCGTGGAAATGCACGCGCCGCTTCCTGGCCATCGGCACGTCGGCGAAGAACAGGTCCATCAGCATCGACTTGCCGCGGCCGACCGGTCCCCAGATATAAAGCCCGCGCGGTCCCGCCGGCGGCTTGGCGGCGGGCGCGAGACCAAGGCGGGCAAAAAAACCGGGCCTGGGCGCGGGATGATCGGCCATCGCCACGAGCTGCTCGTAGATCGCCTGCAGCTTCTGGACGACCTTTTCCTGCACGGGATCGGCGTGGACCTCGCCGGCGTTGCGGCGGGCGGCGAGATTGGCCGCGGGGCCTTTGCTGGTCGTCGTCGAGGGGCCGGCGGTCGGGGGTAGCTGTGATTCCATTTGCCGCCGCATACCTAGCTCACGGGCGCGCGGCTGCCTATAAGGTCCGGCGATGAAGCTTGCGTTTCTCGGCACATCGGCATTCGCGGTGCCCGCGCTCACGGCGCTGGTCGAGGCCGGCCATGACGTGGTCGCCGTCTACACGCGCGCGCCCAAGCCTGCCGGCCGCGGCCAGCAGGAACGCCGCACGCCGGTGCATGAGCTCGCCCTGTCGCTCGGTCTTGCCGTGCGCACGCCGAAAGGCCTGCGCAGCGAGGAAGAAGCGGCGGCCTTCAAGGCGCTCGATCTCGATGCCGCGGTGGTCGTCTCGTATGGCCACATCCTGCCCAAGGCGTTTCTCGACGCGCCGGTGCTGGGCTGCATCAACATCCACGGCTCGCTGCTGCCGCGCTGGCGCGGCGCGGCGCCCATCCATCGCGCCATCCTGGCAGGCGATGCCGAGACCGGTGTCACCATCATGCGCATGGACGAAGGCCTCGACACCGGCCCGATGCTCTTGGCCGAGCGGACGCCGATCTCGGCCGCCGACACGGCCGAGACCGTGCACGACCGGTTGGCGGAACTGGGCGGCCGGCTGATCGTGTCGACGCTCGACGCGTTGGTGGCCAGGACCATCGAGCCGGTGCCGCAGCCCGACGACGGCGTCACCTACGCCCACAAGCTCGGCAAAGAGGAAGGTGCGCTCGACTGGCGGCGGCCGGCCGCCGAGCTCGAGCGCAAGGTGCGCGCGTTCCATCCCTGGCCAGGGACCTGGTTCGACGTTGCAGGCGAGCGCATCAAGGTGCTGGGCGCGGCGCTCACCCTCGCCGGCGGTGCACCGGGCACGGTGAGCGTCGGGCGCGACGGATTTCCGGTCGTGACCTGCGGTGTCGGTGGGTTGAAGCTCCTGAAGCTGCAGCGCGCCGGCAAGTCGGCGCAGACGGCCGACGCGTTTTTGCGCGGCTTTGCGCTGGCGGCCGGCACGGTGCTGGCGCCGCCCGCCGTCGTGCCGCTGCCGACGTAGCCGTGCCGCGCTACAAGCTCACCATCGAATACGACGGCGCGCCGTTCGTCGGCTGGCAGCGCCAGGACAACGGTCCGTCGATCCAGGGCGCACTTGAGGACGCGGTGTTCGCCTTCAGCGGCGAGCGCCTGGCGATCCACGGCGCGGGCCGCACCGACACCGGCGTGCATGCGCTGGGCCAGGTGGCGCATCTTGACCTTGCCGAGGAGAAGCCCACCGACACCGTGCGGTCGGCGGTGAACTTCCATCTGAAACCCAACCCGATCGTGATCACCGAGGCTGAGATCGTGCCGGGCGACTTCCACGCCCGCTTTTCGGCGACGGCGCGTCGCTATCGCTACCTGATCCTGAACCGCCGCGCGCCGCCCGCGCTCGATCGCGGCCGCGTCTGGCACGTGCCGGTGCCGCTCGATGACATCGCAATGGCCGAGGCGGCAAAACTGCTGACCGGCCACCACGACTTCAACAGCTTCCGTTCGACTGCCTGCCAGGCCGTCTCGGCCGTCAAGACGCTCGACCAGCTCGACGTCACGCGCGAGGGCGAGCTGATCCGCATCGACGTCGGGGCGCGCTCGTTCCTGCACAATCAGGTGCGCATCCTGGTCGGCACTTTGCAGCTCGTCGGCCGCGGCCAGTGGAGCAAGCGCGATGTCGAGAGCGCACTCGCTGCCCGCGATCGCACGCGGGCCGGGCCGACGGCGCCGCCGCAGGGGCTTTGCCTGATGGCGGTGCGCTACGACCTAGGTGCCGGCCAGCACGCCGATGTAACGGTCGACGATGATCAGCAGGAAGAATGACGGGATCCAGTTGACCGCCAGCAGCACCACCGCCATCGCCCAGTCGGTGCCGAGCGTCAGCCGCGTGATCACCAGGAACCAGTAGAAGAACAGGGCCTGCAGCGCGATCTCGAGGATGCCGCCGATCGCGGTCGGCACCATCATCTTGATGACGATGGCCGCTATGGCGATGACGATGCCCGGCAGGTTGGTCCAGTTGAGGGCGGCGATGTAACGCGGATAGCGCTCGAGCCAGCCGCGGCGGCGCGCGACTTCGTAGAAGATCACCGGATAGAGCAGCCAGTTGATGACGTAGCTCATCGTCTCGATGGCGATGAGCTCGCCCGTGTCGATGGTGACGCTGAGATTGGCGTAACGGATCAGCGAATAGACGACATAGAACGGCGCGGTCACCGCCATGAGGCGGAACGACCGCAGGCAGGCTTCCATCGTGTTGTCGAAGGACAGCAGAGCGGCGGGATCGCGCCGCAAGAAGCCCAGCGCACCCTTCACGCCGCGCGTGATCTCGGCGGCGCTGAGCACGATCGGACCCTAGGCCGCGAAATAGCGGTCGAGCACCGTCTCGTAGACGCGGCTCAAAGTTTTGAGATCCTCGATGGCGCTCTTCTCGTCGACCTTGTGCATGGTCTCGCCGACCAGCCCGAACTCGAGCACCGGGCAATAGCGGCTGATGAAGCGCGCGTCCGACGTGCCGCCGGTGGTCGAGAGCTCCGGTTCGATGCCGGCGACGTCGCGGATCGCGCCGGCCACCAGCTCGACCAGGGGGCCGGGCGCCGTGTAGAAGGATTCGCCCGACACCTCGACCGAGGCGAACTCGATCGTGCCGTTGCCGCCCAGCGCGGCACTGGCGCGCTCGATGCGCTCCTTGAGATGGGCCAGCAGCGTCTTGGAGGTCCACAGGTCGTTGAAGCGCGTGTTGAAGCGCGCCTTCACCGTGCCCGGCGCGATGTTGGTCGCCTTGTTGCCGACATCGATGGTGGTGAACTGCAGCGACGTCGGCTGGAAGTGCGTGCTGCCCCCGTCGATCGGTTCGCGCACCAGCGCCTCGATCAGCGCCGACAGCCGGTGGATGGGATTGTCGAGCCGCTCGGGATAGCCGACATGGCCCTGGATGCCGCGCACCACCAGGTCGACCGTCATGCTGCCGCGCCGGCCGATCTTGATCATGTCGCCAAAGCGTTTCGAGCTGGTCGGCTCGCCGACCACGCAAGCATCGATCGTCTCGCCGCGCTCGGCGAGCTTCTTGAGCATCTTGACCGTGCCATTGACCGCAGGCCCTTCTTCGTCGCCGGTGATCAAAAGGCTGATCGAGCCGCCGAACTCGTGGCCGCGCCGCGCAAGGAAACGCGCGCAGGCCTCGGTGAAGGCCGCGATCGCGCCCTTCATGTCGGCGGCGCCGCGGCCGAACAGATAGCCACCCGACAGCTCGGCCGCGAACGGGCCGATGGTCCATGACGACAGGTCGCCCACCGGCACGACGTCGGAGTGGCCGGCGAAGCAGAAATGCTTGCCGTTGCCGAACTTGTCCTGGCCGATGCGGGCATAGAGGTTGGCGACGTCGTCGGTGCCGGCCTCAGTGAAATCCATGCGCTCGCAGCGAAAGCCGAGCGGCTTGAGCGTGCGTTCGAGGTGCTGCAGCGCGCCTGCTTCCTTGGGCGTCACGCTCTCGCAGCGCACGAGGGTGCGCGTCAGTTCGACGACATCGGTGACGGCGGTGCTGAGCGTGTCGGGCATCGGCGGACAGTACAGGCAGGCCTTGGCAAAGAAAAGAGAAGGGCGCCGACAGGCCTTGCCCGGCGCCCAGTTTTTGAGAGGAAGATTGTCTTGTTGCTTCTATTACTTAGGCCAGCTCTTTAGGCCACGAGGCGATCGGCCTCCTGCAGGTTGACCGAGACGAGCTGGGACACGCCCTGCTCGGCCATGGTCACGCCGTACAGGCGGTCCATGCGCGCCATGGTGACCCGATGATGGGTGATCACCATGAAGCGCGTGTCGGTGCGGCCGGCGATCTCCTTAACCAGGCTGCAGAAGCGCTCCACGTTCAGGTCGTCCAACGGCGCGTCCACCTCGTCCAGCACGCAGATCGGCGCGGGGTTGGTCATGAACACCGCGAACAAGAGCGAGATCGCCGTCAGCGCCTGCTCGCCGCCCGAGAGCAGCGACATGACCTGCAGCTTCTTGCCCGGCGGGCTGGCATGGATTTCCAGCCCGGCCTCCAGCGGATCCTCCGATTCGGTA
>DATGZZ010000047.1:0-3894 GCA_035296945.1 Reyranella sp. | reverse complement strand
GCGACCGCGAGCTGATCGTCGACAACATCGGCCTGCCGGCGCGCTCCTACAACCTCGCCTTCACCGACGGCTCGACGACCGGCGTCAACGACGGCGTCATCCTGGTGGCGCTCAAGGACGGCCACACGCCGACCGACGACTATGTGCGCAAGCTCCGCCACGAGCTGCCGGCGGCCTTCCCGGAAGCCGTCTTCTACTTCCAGGCGGCCGACATGGTGACCCAGATCCTGAATTTCGGCCTGCCCGCCCAGATCGACGTGCGCACCGTGGGCTACGACCGGGCGAACAACCTGAAGGTGGCGCGCGAGCTCCGGCGACGCCTGGCCGGCATCCCCGGCATTGTCGATGCGCACCTGCAGCAGGAAGTGGACGCGCCCGCCTTCTTCGCCGACATCGACCGCACGCGGGCGGCCCAGCTTGGTCTCAGCGCCAGCACCATCGCCAACAACATCAATGTCAGCCTGAGCTCGTCGGAGCAGGTCACGCCGAACTTCTGGACTGACCCCGCGAGCGGCATCCCCTACTACATCGCGGTCCAGACGCCCGAGCGCCAGGTGGCCTCGCTGAACGACCTCGGCAACACGCCGGTCTCCTCGGCGATCGCCACCGACACCGCCGTGCCGGGCGTCCCGGTGCCCGGTCTGCTGAGCAACGTCACGACGGTCCGGCGCGACAGCGTGCCCACCAACAGCAACCAGGCCAACATCCAGCCGGTCTACGAAGTCTATGCCAGCGTCGAAGGCCGCGATCTCGGCAGCATCGCGGCTGAGATCCACAAGGTCGTGGTCGACCTGCAGACGAAGCTCGCGCCCGGCAACACCATCCAGGTGGTGGGCCAGATCGAGAGCATGAACGGGTCGTTCGCCAATCTCGGCATCGGGCTCCTGTTCGCGGCCGTGCTGGTCTACCTGCTGATGGTCGTCAACTACCAGAACTTCGGTGACCCGCTGGTCGTGCTGCTGGCATTGCCCGCGACCTTCTGCGGCATCCTCACCATGCTGTTCGCCACCGGCACGACGCTCAGCGTGCCCTCGCTGATGGGCGCCATCATGGCGATCGGCGTGGCTTCAGCGAACTCGATCCTGCTGGTCACCTTCGCCCGCGAGCAGAGCCAGGCTGGCCTCAGCGCGCGCGACGCGGCGATCGCCGCCGGCCGCACCCGTATCCGGCCGGTGCTGATGACGGCGGCGGCGATGATCGTCGGCATGATTCCCATGGCGATCGGCGGCGCCGGCGAGGAGCAGAACGCGGCCCTGGCGCGCGCCGTGATCGGCGGCCTGCTGTTCGCCACGCCGACCACGCTGCTGGTCGTGCCCTGGCTCTTCGCCTGGCTGCGCGCCGGCAGCGGCAAGTTGAACGGTGCTGTCTTCGAGGAGGTCCCATGATCCGCAACAAGAGTGGCGTTCTGCTGGCGGGCACCGTCCTGGCGCTGTTCGCCGGCACCCTCGCGGTCGGTGCGTGGAAGCACAACATGCAGCAGGAGGACACATTGGCGAGCGCCCAGCAGCGCCGCACTTTCGTGCCCACGGTGCGCGTGGCCATGGTCAAGCCAACGAGCGGCGAGCTCACCGTCAGCCTGCCGGCGACCACGTCGGCCTTCGCCGCGGCCAACATTTTCGCCCGCGCCAGCGGCTACGTCGAAACACGCACGGCGGATATCGGCGACCGCGTGAAGGCAGGACAGCTTCTGGCGACCATCGTGGCGCCCGAGCTCGATCACCAGATCGCCCAGGCTGAAGGCACGCTGGCCCAGCTGCAGGCTGCCCTGCAGCAGGCCCAGGCCAACCAGAAGCTCGCCAGCGTCACCTGGCGGCGCGACGAGCCGCTGGTCAAGGAGGGCTGGCTGCCGCGCCAGCAGGGCACGGTCGACGTCCAGACGCTCAAGGCCAACGACGCGGCCGTCGCCGTCGCCCAGGCCAACGTGGTCGCCCAGCAGGCGCAGCTGCAGGTGCTGCAGCAGCAGAAGGCCTACCAGCGCGTGGTGGCGCCGTTCGACGGCGTCATCACCCAGCGCAACATCGACATCGGCAGCCTGGTCCAGGCCGACGCCGTCAACAGCACTTTCATGTTCACCATCCTGCAGAGCAACGTCGTGCGCACGCAGGTCTATGTCCCGCAGGACGCCGCAAGTGGCGTGGCGCCCGGCATCGATGCCGTGATCCGCGTGCCCGAGCTGCCCGACCAACCCTTCCCCGGCAAGGTGACGCGCATTGCCGACGCCCTGCAGCCCGGCACGCGCACGCTCCTGGTCGAGATCGACATCGCCAACCCCGACGGCTTCCTGTCGCCCGGCATCTACTGCACCGCCGAGCTGCATATTCCGCGCAGGACGGCGAGCGTCACCGTGCCGGCCGGCGCGATCATCTTCAATCGCGACGGCGTGCAGGTGGCCGTCGTCGAAAATGGCGTCGCACACCTGCGCAAGATCTCGATCGCCCGTGACCGCGGTACCGAGGTCGAGGTGGTGGATGGCGTCAAAGCCGGCGACCGCGTGATCCTCAATCCCGCCGTCGAGCTTGCAGACGGCGATCGGGTCGAGACCCGCACATGACCTCTCCCGAGGCGTGAACTTCTCCCCAAGGTTCACGCCTCCGCGCCGGGCGGCTTCTCTGCCTCCCCAGCCGCCCGGCGCCCACTCTTCAGGCCTCACACGCCGTGACTGCGGGAGTAGCTGCTCCTCTCCGCCGGCTGCCATCCGCGCAGCGCTTCCGCCCTTGGTCGATAGATCTCGACCTTGAGCGGATGGCATTTCGCCGCGTCGCTCGAATGGCTGGTGCTGCAGTCGCCGCCAGGGCAGGCTGACAGGGCGCCCAGCAGGTCGATCTCGGCGAAGAATTCGATGAAGTCGCCCGGCCTCACCGGACTGGCCTTCATGAAATACTGATGCGTGTCGCGCGTGAAGCCCGTGCACATGAAGACGTTCAGCACGTCGTGCACGTGCCGTTCCGCGGCGGGCAGCGCCAGCCCTTCATGGCCGGCGAGAGCGCGCGTCAGATTGGAATGGCAGCAATGATGGTACTCGTCGCCGCCCAGCAGGAGCTGGGTGTAGGGATCGCACCGCGTGCCGATGACGTCGTGGATGCCGCCGCCGTCGTCGTCCCAGCCGTACCAGTCGAGTGTGTCGTGGGTGATGGTCGCCATCGGCCGCAGCGTGGGCAGCGTGCTCCACAGCCGGTCGCCGGTGCTGACATGGGTGGCGTGCAACGCGCGCGTCTTGCCGCTGAAGAACCGTTCGGCGAGGTCGTGGGCGTTCCACAGATTGAGGTCGCCGACCTGCGGGCCGTCGATGCTGACGATCCTGAAGAAGTGACCGGCCGGGACCTCGAACGTCATCGCCTCGCGCGGTGGCACGACGACCTCGTTGGTCTTGGTCAGCCCCTGCCGTGCGGATTCATAGAACTGCCGGTCGTATGGCGGTACCCTGTCCACCGAATAGCAGACGATGGCAGGCGCCTTCCGCTGCTGGGCCGCGTCGGCCGGAGCGGCGTTCTGGGACGGTGATCTCACGGTTCGCTCCTGGATATGCAGTGTGGCAATAACTGTGTAGGAGAATCGGTCAATGGAGACCATTCCCGCCCGTCGCGGCAAGGCAACCCACCTCCGGCGCGGCCAGTCGATCCGCATCGTCAACACGCACGGCGCGCAGGTCGTCGATACCTGGGCATTCACCGCGGACATGCTGACCGAATTCATGTCCATGGAGCACACGCGCGCCACGCTGACCCATCTGCGGCCCAAGGTCGGCGACGGGCTCTACACCAACCGCCGGCGCAAGATCCTGACCATGACCGAAGATACCAGCCGCGGCGATCACGACACGCTGATCGCGGCCTGCGACAGCGAGCGCTACATCCTGCTGGGCGTGAAGGAATATCACGACAACTGCACCGACAA
>DATGZZ010000046.1:0-4499 GCA_035296945.1 Reyranella sp. | reverse complement strand
TACGACGCCTTCATGGAGTACCGGCTGGGCGGCGCGCACCTCTCCAAGACCGGCCTGGCCGCGATCAGGCGCATGATCGCCGGTGAAAAAGTCGACCAGAAGGCAAGCGGGCTCAATCCGCGAGAATGGCGAGAGCTCGTGGCGGTCCTGGGCCTTGGTTAGGGAGAATCCCGGCCGGCTGCGGCTCCTGCGCGAGCGCGCGCGCGATGATGAAGCCATCGAAGACATGAACGAGGCGGCGTTCGGTCCCGACCGCACGCACAAGACCGTCTATCGCCTGCGCGAGGACGTGAAGCCGATCAAGGAGCTGTGCTTCGTCGCCATCGACCAGAAGGGCCGCATGGTGGCCTCGATCCGCAACTGGCCGATCCTGATCAACGAGCGCTGGCCCGCCGTGCTGCTGGGCCCGCTCGCCATCTCGCCCGAGCTGCGCGGCCTGGGTTACGGGAAGGCGCTGATGTGGCACTCGATGGCGCAGTCGCGCATGCTGGGTCACAGCCGCATCATCCTGGTCGGCGATCCCGAGTACTACAATCAGTTCGGCTTCCGCCGCGATCTCGCGCTCAATATCCAGCTTCCCGGCTGGGTCGAAGAACGCCGGTTTCTGGCGCTCGAGCTGGTCGCCGGGTCGATGATCGGCGTGCACGGCATGATCGGGAAGTGGGACGCGCGCAAAGCCGCTGCCGCCGGACGCAAGCGCAGGCGTTAATGGGAGCGCGGGCCTCCGGCCCGCATCATGAGCGGGCCGGAGGCCCGCGCTCCCGTAAGACTATGAGCGACGAGCAATGACGATGAACTCCCGGCTCGTTTCGGTCAGGGGCGATCGATCCCAGTCGCCGTAGCAGGCCACCGGCGTCAGGCTCGCCGCGGCCAGCAATCGCTTGAGGTGATCGAGATCGATGAAGCGGATGCGGCTGCGGCCGATGATCGTCCTGCCGCTATCGGCAAAGCGGTAGTGAGCGGCGAGGTCCACGATGCCGGTGGCCGGGTCGGCTTTCGTGTCGAAGAACTCCTCGACCTCGCCGTGGTCCACGGTGACGGCGCTCCGTCGCTTGTCAGGCGTCCAGGACAGCCACGCTTTTCGCGCCGGATTGCGGGTCTCGAAGGCGAGCACGCCATCGTCGGCCAGGTGGTCGCGGGCGGTCCGCAGGAGCGCGAGGGCGTCCTCGTCGGCCAGCAGGGCCTGGAAGGCGTGGCCGGTCATGTAGATGAGATCGAAGTGCTGTGGCAGCCGCACGGTCTGGCCCACGCCCTTGATCCAGGACGCCCGCTCGGCGCCCGGACGCGTTTGCGCCACGCTCAGCATGCCTTCCGCCGGGTCGACGCCGGTGACGGCAAAACCTTCCTCGGCAATCCGGCACGCCAGCAGTCCCGTGCCGCAGCCGAGGTCGAGGACGCACGCGCCGCTTTTCAGCGTCCGCGCCAGGCCGAGGTAGAACTCGTCGCAGACGTCCCAGCCGTTGAAGTGGTCGTAGAGCGAGGCGAAGAGAGAATCTTCGAACACCTCATCGGCAGGCACTACCGCACCACGATCCTCGGCGCCGCGCGCGGGCCGCGCTGGTTGGCCGTGAGCTGCTTCCACACCCGGCCGGCGATGTTCTTGTAGATCTGGGCGTACGGGCTGTCGGGCTGGGAGACGACGATGGGATGGCCCGAATCAGAGGTCGTCCGGATGTCGAGATGCAGCGGCACTTCGCCCAGGAACGGCACGCCGAGCTTCTCAGCCTCCTCGCGCGCGCCGCCATGGCCGAAGATCTCGGAGCGCTCACCGCAATGCGGGCAGAGGTAAAAGCTCATGTTCTCGACGAAGCCCAGCACCGGCACCGCGACCTTGCGGAACATGTTCAGGCCCTTGCGCGCGTCGACGAGCGCGATGTCCTGCGGCGTCGACACGATCACCGCGCCGGCAAGCGCCACGCGCTGGGCCAGCGTCAGCTGTGCATCGCCCGTACCCGGCGGCATGTCGACCACCAGCACGTCGAGCTCGCCCCATTCCACGTCGCGCAGCATCTGCTCGAGCGCGCTCGACACCATGGGCCCACGCCAGATCATCGGCGTGTCCTCGTTGACGATGTAGCCGATCGACATGGTCTTCAGACCGTAACGTTCGATCGGCTTCAGCGCCTTGCCGTCGGCCGATTCGGGCTTGTCCTTGACGTCGAGCATGCGCGGCATCGAGGGGCCGTAGATGTCGGCATCGAGCAGGCCGGTCCTGACGCCAATGGCGGCAAGGCCGAGGGCGAGGTTTACCGCGGTCGTCGACTTGCCGACGCCGCCCTTGCCCGAGGCCACGGCGATGATGTGCTTCACGCCCGGCACGTCGATGCGCCCGCCGCCGCCGGTGGTCTTGGCGGCCGGAGCACCGTGGGCATGCCCATGAGAATGCGCGGGCGGCGCAGGCGCCGCAGGCGCGGGCCGTTCGGAGGTCATCACGGCCGTCGCCGACAGCACACCCGGCATGGCGCGCACGGCCTGTTCGCAGGCCTGGCGCAGGGGCTCCAGGGCGGTACCGCGGGCGGGGTCGACATCGAGGGTCACCGCAACGTGGCCGCCGCGTACGGCGATGCCGCCGACCATGCCCTGCGCCACGACGTTCTTTGCGGTCGCCGGATCGATGACGGCCTCAAGGACCTTGCGGACGGCCGATTCGGTGATTTCAGCCATTAGGGCTCGTTTCCGCCATATCGCAATATTGTGTCGCCGCTTGATTGCGGGTGTTGCTGCCGTCACATATATGCAGCGCGACCTGAAATCAAAGCCGACAATATGCCGAGCAGGCGACGGCGGCCCGAGGTGAACGATGGCGTGGAACAACAACAGCGGCGGCCCCTGGGGCGGCGGCGGTGGCGGCAATAGCGGCGGGCCTTGGGGCGGTGGTGGCGGCGGCAATCGCGGCGGCGGCGGTGGGCCGTTCGGCTCGCGCCGGCCGCCCGACATGGAAGACGTCATCCGCAAGGGCCAGGAGCGGCTGAAGAACCTCATCCCCGGTGGCTTCGGATCCTACAAGGGCGTCGTCCTGGTCGTGTTGCTGGGCCTGGTGATTTGGCTGGTCACCGGCTTCTTCCGCGTGCAGCCCAACCAGCAGGCGATCCAGCTCGTGTTCGGCAAGCCCTACGGCAAGCCGGTCGAGCCCGGCCTGCACTACAACTTGCCCGGCCCGATCGGCAACGTGGTGGTGGTGAACGTGCAGGATCAGCGTCGTGTCGTCATCGGCTCACGGGGTAGCGCCCAGGACCGCACGACGACCTATACCCGCGGCCCGCGTCCGACCTCGACCGAGAACCTGATGCTGACCGGCGACGAGAACATCGTCGACATCGAGTTCGCCGTGTTGTGGCAGATCAAGGACGTCTTCAAGTACGCCTTCGACGTGCGTAACCCGGAAGAGAATGTGCGCGCCGGCGCCGAGGCCGCCATGCGCGAAGTCATCGGCCGGTCGAACCTGCAATATGCCCAGACCGAGGGCCGCAGCCGCATCGAGCAGGATACCAAGGAGCTGCTGCAGCGCATCCTCGACGAATACGGGCTGGGCGTGCGGATTTCCAACATCCAGCTGCTGCGCGTCGACCCGCCGCAAGAGGTCATCGCGGCCTTCCGCGACGTCCAGGCGGCGCGCGCCGACAAGGAGAAGAGCATCAACGAGGCCAACACCTACCGCAACCAGGTGCTGCCGCGAGCCAAGGGCGAGGCCGAATCGATCATCCAGCGCGGCGAGGCCTACAAGGCCGAGATCGTCGCCCGCGCGAGCGGCGACGCCCAGCGTTTCGACCAGGTCTACGACCAGTGGGCCAAAGCCAAGGACATCACGACCGAGCGCCTGTACCTCGACACCATGGAAGAGGTGCTGCGCAACGTGAACAAGGTCATGATCGACAAGAATTCGTCCGGCGCCGGCGGTGTCGTTCCTTACCTGCCGCTGCCTGAGCTGAAATCCGGCCAGCCAGCGACACCTGTGCCGCCACGCACTGCCCCTCCGGCTCCGGGAGCGACGCGATGACCAATCGTTCGATCATTGCGCTGATCGCGCTCGCGATCGCCATCTTCCTGGTGACTCAGACCTTCTACACCGTCGACCCGACCAAGCAGGTGCTGGTGCGCCAGTTCGGCGCCATCGTCGGCGATCCCAAGACCGAGCCCGGTCTCTACGCCAAGATCCCCCTGGTCCAGGACATCCAGCGCATCGACCGCCGGCTGCTCGACTACGAAGCCGAGGAGTTCGAGATCATCGCCGGCGACCAGAAGCGCCTCGTGGTCGACGCTTATGCCCGCTACAAGATCACGGCCGCCAAGCTGTTCGCCCAGACCGTGCCGGGCGGCGAGGCGGCCTTGCGCGGGCTGCTCGATTCGCTGATCAACTCCGAAATTCGTGGCGTCTTGAGCTCGGTGCCGCTGCATGCGGTGCTGACCGACCGGCGCGAAAACCTGATGGATGAGATCACCAAGCGGGTGAACGCCAAGACCAAGGAGCTGGGCGTCGAAACCGTCGACGTGCGCATCAA
>DATGZZ010000045.1:0-2242 GCA_035296945.1 Reyranella sp. | reverse complement strand
TTGCGCGTCTCGACCGTGGCCGAGCCCATGTGCGGCAGCAGGAACGCGTTGGCGAGCTCGTAGTAGCCCTGGTGGATCTTGGGCTCGCCGTCGAAGACGTCGATGCCGGCGGCGGCCAGCCGCCCACTCTTCAGGGCCGCGATCAGCGCCTCGTCGTCGACCACGCCGCCGCGCGCGGTGTTCACCACGATCGCGCCCTTGGGCAGCTTGGCGATACGCTCGGCATTGACCCACTTGCGCGTCGCGGCGGTCATCGGCGCATTGATCGACAGGAAGTCGCTGTGCGGCAGCATGTCGTCGGGGTTGGCGTGAAAGGTCGCACCCTTCTCGAGGTCGGCCGGCAGGCGCGAGCGGTTGGAGTAGTGGATCTGCATGCGGAAGGCGCGCGCCCGCTCGGCCACCGCCTGGCCGATGCGGCCCATTCCCAGGATGCCAAGTCGCTTACCGGTGACGTGCACGCCCATGAGCTGCGTCGGAGTCCAGCCGACCCAGTTGTGGGTCCTGAGCATGGTCGCGCCTTCGTGGGCGCGCCGGGCGGCGCCCAGCAGGCAGAGCAGGGCGATGTCCGCCGTGGCGTCGGTCAGCACGTCGGGCGTGTTGGAGACCAGGATGCCGCGCTTGGTTGCCGCCGCCACGTCGATATGCTCGTAGCCCACCGAGAAAGTGGCGATCAGGCGCACCGACGCCGGCAGGCCGCCGATGGTCTCGGCGGTCAGGGGATCGCCCGCCGCGCACATGATGCCGTCGCAGCCCGCGGCGGCCTTGATCAGGGCAGGGCCGTCGTAGAGCCGGTCCTCGGGGTTGAGCACGGCGTCAAAATTCGCCGCCAGCCGGGCCTCGACGTCGGGTGGAAAGTGCCGGGTGGCGAGAACCCGAGGTTTGCCTGTGGTCATTGGACGGTAATCCTCCCCTATGCGGCCGCCATGCCGCAGCGATGATTCTGGCAATCTCTGGGCATGGATATTACGCTGAGCGGCCCGGCTACAAGGCCTAGCCTCCTGCCATCGTCCGTTGAACACGCTTAGTTTTCGCCGTTCCCGCGTCCAGATCGCGGCCCTTTTCGCCGCTGTCTGCGCCGTCCTGTTGCTGGGCCTGTGGATAAGGGTCGCCGACGCCCAGCAGCAGCAGGACGTCGTCCTGGCGCCGCATCGGGCGACCTACGACATGAAGCTTTCGGTCGCGCGCCCCAATAGCGGCATCGTCGAGGTCAACGGCCGCATGGTGCTGGAGATGGTCGATTCCTGCGAGGCCTGGGAGGTCAAGCAGCGCATCAAGCTCAAATTCCTGCGCAACGACGGCGAGGAGTTCGACACCGATTCGAGCTTCACCAGCTACGAGACCAAGGATGGGCTGGGGCTGCGTTTCAGCGTGCGCAACATCCAGGACCAGGAGGTCGAGGAGGAGCTGCGTGGCCACGCCGATCTGGAGGCGACCGGCGGCAAGGGCCGGGCCTCGTTCTCGCTGCCCGAGGCCAGGAGCTTCGAGCTGCCGGCCGGCACGCTCTTCCCGACGACGCACCTTGCCCTGATCATCCGCCACGCCCGCGACGGCGACAAATCCGTGTCCTACAGCGTGTTCGACGGCGCCCGCCTCGACGGCGCCTTCACGGTCAATGCCGTGATCGGCAAGCCGCCGCGCGGCGCCGGCGCGCCCGTCGTGCGCGGCGATGTCAGCCTGTTGCGCCAGCAATCATGGGGCGTGCGGCTTGCCTTTTTTGCCGCAGGCGATCAGGGCACGGCCAATCCAGAATACGAGCTGGCGTTGGACCTGCTGGCCAACGGGGTTGCCCGGTCGATGCTGCTCGACTATGGCGACTTCGCAGTGGATGCTCGCCTGGTTCAAATCCAAGCCCTGCCGAGGCCGCGATGCTGAATGCTCGTCTGTTGACACCGATGTCCTTGATTGCTGCGGTCGCCGCCCTTGCGCCCGCGGCGGCCCAGGACTTCGCGCCGCATCGCGCCGTCTATGCCGTCTCGGCGCTCGACCGCGGCAAGCCGGGCACCGGCACGTCTGGCACCTACGCCTTCGAGCTGCGCCTGACCTGCGATGGCGGCTATACCGTGAACCAGCGGCTGCGGCTCGAGACGGCCGGCGCGCGGGCGGCCGTGGCGAGCGAGCAGCAGTCGCAGATGACCGAGAGCCGCGACGGCAAGAAGCTGCGCTTCGAGCACCGCACGACAACCGGCGGCCGCCAGACCAGCCTGGTCAAGGGCGAGGCGCTGATCGGCGACGACGGCAAGGG
>DATGZZ010000044.1:0-8762 GCA_035296945.1 Reyranella sp. | reverse complement strand
CTGATGCGCGAGATGCGGGCGATCGCCTTCGTCACCGACCTGATCGACGATGGGAAGCTCGATTCCAACCAGTACAAGCGTGTCAACGTTCACTGGATCGAAGCCGAGAAGCAGATGCGCGGGCTCGGTGTCTCGAGCAAGCTCAACGCCCGCATGGACTTCCTCCTGCATCTGAAGGCGATCGGCCGCGAGGTGGCCGATCGCTGGATCGGCCTTCATTTTGACGCGATCGGCCATCGCTCGACGATCGACGTCAAGGAGATGTTCCTGTAACGAATCGGGCCGGCGCCCCGAATATACCACCGAGGCGGATGATGCATCGGCCCCGCGAAGGGCGTAGCGTTCCCGCCAAGGCGGAGGTCGAAGCGACCACATGAACGTCCGTGGCTGGCTTGAAAACTTGGGATTGTCCCAATATGCCGACGCGTTCGACGCCAACCATATCGACGCCCAGCTGCTGCGCGGCCTCGCCGGGGATGACTTGCGGGAGCTCGGGGTCGCCTCGCTCGGCCACCGCAAGCGTCTGCTCGATGCCATTGCCAGCCTGCGCGACAAGGCGCCTGCGGCTGCACGCGAGGCTGAGCACCGGCAGGTGGCCGTGCTGTTCGCCGATCTCTGCAGCTTCACCGAGCTGTCGAGCACGCTCGGCGCCGAGGAGATGCGCCGCATCGTCGACCGCTTCCTCGCCCGTGCCGACGAGCTGATCGTCGAGCACGGCGGCTCGGTCGACAAGCACATCGGCGACGCCGCCATGGCCGTGTTCGGCGCGCCCGTGGCCCACGAAGACGATCCGCTGCGTGCCGTCGCGGCGGCGGAAGCCATCCAGCGCGCCATGCCCATGTTGTCGGCCGATCTCGGCCGGCCGGCGACGGCGCCGCTGCTCAGCCATATCGGCATTGCCCTGGGCGAGGTCGTGGCGGGTGAGATTGGTGGGTCCGTGCGGCGCGACTACACGGTGCTGGGCGATACGGTGAATCTTGCGGCCCGTCTGGTCGGCGAGGCCGGGCCGGGCGAGACCGTGCTGGATGATGCGATCTGGCGCGCCGTCTCCAACCGAGTGCATGGCACGTCGCTCGGTGAGCGCGTCCTCAAGGGCATCGCCAAGCCGCAACTCCTGTGGCGTCTGGACGCGCTGCGCGAGGGGCCGGCGACCGGCCGTCTGCCGTTCGTGGGTCGCGAGATCGAGCTCGCCCAGATCTCCGCCATGCTGTCGGCGTCGCAGCACGGATCGGTCCTGCATCTGCGCGGAGAGGCCGGCATCGGCAAGAGCCGGCTGCTCGCCGAGGCGCTGTTCGAAGGGGTCAACCGTGGCTTCTACAGCGTCCTCATCCGGGTCGTCGACTTCGGCGCCGGACGGCGGCAGACACCCTTGCGCGTGCTGGCGGAGGCCCTGCTCGCCATCCGACCCAGCTGGATCGCGACCGCCGCGGTCGATCCCGGCGTGCGCGCGGCGCTGCACGACGTTCTGGAAATGACCATGCCGCAGGAGCTGGCCACGCCCTATGCGGCGATGCAGGACGCCAGGCGCGCCGCGCTGCGCGCGCAGGCCGTCGCCGTCTTGGCCGGCGCCGTCAGCGAAAGCACGCCGCTTGCGATCGGTGTCGAGGACCTTCATTGGGCCGACGATGCCGTTCGCGCCTTCGTGCGCGAGGCCGCGCGGCTCACCGTGTCCCGGCCGCTGGTGCTGCTGACAACGTCGCGGCCGGAGGGCGATCCACTGGACGCGGCGTTCCGCCGCGAGCTCGGTGGCGCCTCACTGGTGGTGGTCGAGCTGGGACCGCTTCGCGGTGACGCCATGCGGCGCCTGGCCCAGGCCGCAGCCAGCGTGGTCGACGAGGCTCAGGTTGCCCGCTTCGTGGCTCGCTCGGGCGGCAATCCACTGTTCTTGGAACAGCTGGCGCTGAGCGCCGCGCAGGCCGAAGCGCCGACGCTGCCGGGCTCGATCCGCGGCCTGGTACAGGCCCGGCTGGACCGGCTGGGGCGGGCGGACCGCGCAGCCCTGCAGGCAGCCTCGGTGCTGGGCCAGCGCTTCATGCTGCCGGCATTGCAGGCGCTGACCGACGAGCCCGCGTACGATCCGCGGCTGCTGATCGACGGAGGACTGCTGGTGCGCGAAGGCGCCATGCTGACGTTCGCTCATGCGCTGATCCAGGAAGCCACCTACGCCTCGCTGCTGTCGGAGACGGCCCGCCCGCTCCATCGCCGCGCGGCCGACTGGCTGGGCGATGGCGAGCCCGAGCTGCGTGCCCAGCACCTCGACCGGGCCGGTGACCCGGGCGCCCCCCAGGCTTACCGGGTTGCGGCCGAACGGCTGCGCGAGGCAAGCCGGCTCGCCGCTGCGCTCGAGAATGCCGAACGCGGCCTGGCACTTGCCCGCAGCGACGACGACACCGTCGCTCTCGCGCTGCTGGCCGGGCGGCTGCATCTCGATCTCGGCGCGGCGCGCCAGGCACGGCCGCATTTCGAGGTCGCGCTTGCCCGCGCAGCCGACGATGTCGGCCGCGGCGAGGCCGAGCTCGGCATCGCCGACTCGCTGCGCATCACCGACGACCTCCCGGGCGCGACCGCCGCACTGGATCGAGCCCAGGCAAGGGCGGAGCAGGCTGACCTGCCCGCGCTGGCATCGCGCTGCCACTACTTGCGCGGCAATCTCCTGTTCCCGCTGGGCCGCGTCGAGGAGTGCATGCAAGAGCATCGTGCCGCGCTGTCGCTGGCCGAGCGCGCGCAATCGCCGGGCTTGGTGGCGCGTGCGCTGGGAGGTCTCGCCGACGGTTTCTACGCGCAGGGACAGATGCGTTCCGCTGTCGCGGCACTCGAACGCTGCATCGCGGCGGCGCGCAGCGCAGGCGCCGCGTCGGTGGAAATCGCCAACCGCCCGATGGCGGCGATCGCCGAGTGCTTCATGATGCGACTGCACGAGGCGCGCGAGATGGCGGAGGTTGCGCGCGTGATGGCGCGCCAGGCGCATAATCCGCGTGCCGAACTCATCGCACTGCACGGTTTGATGCTTGCCGCCATGGAATCGGGCCGCCCACAGGATGGACTGCCGCATGTCGACCGGGCGCGCGCCATCGTGGCTGAGCTGGGGGCGTGGCGCTTCGAGGCCGAGAACGTGATTTTCGGCGCCGAGCTGCAGGCCCAGGCCGGCGACGCGGCGCTGGCTGCGGACATGGCGCGCGAGGCCTTGGCGCTCTGCCGCGAGCATTCCATGGCTTACTTGGGCCCCGCTGTCTTCGGCATGGCCGCCACATTGATCGACGATCAGGACGAGCGGCAGGCGTTGCTCAGCGAAGGCGACAAGCTGCTTGCGGCGCCGACGCTTGGTCACAACCACTTCTTCTTCCGCCGCTACGCCATCGACGCCGAGCTCGCCGTCGGCCACGCCGAGGAGGCCCGACGGCACGCTCTCGCCCTGGCCCGGTACGCCGTGCGGGAACCGACGCCGCTGACCGATCTGGTGGTGCGGCGCGGCGTGCTGCTGGCCGATGCCGCGGTCGGGCGGCTGACGCCTGAGGGACGCGCTGAGCTCAGCGAGCGCGGCAACGCCGCCATGCGGCTGGACTTCGCCAGCCTGGCCAATGCGATGCTGGCGGTCCCTTGAGTCGATCCCTCCCGCGCTTTGCTATTCGCGCGTGAGATGGTTGACGAGCGCCCGGATGAGCGGAGCGGCCAGCAATACCACTGGCAACATGGCCAGCCAGGAGATCAACCAGGACACCAGCCAATGCTCGATGAATCTGGCTGTCCCCGAATCCGGATAGCTCGCGATCCCGGCGGCAACCAGACACGTCAAACCGGACTGGATGACACCAAAGACAAAGTGGCCATGACGGCGGGGAATACGAAGGTTCACGGCAAATTCCCGCGACGCAAAGGACGTGCCAGCGCCGCGGTTGGCGAGGCGTTGGACGCGCTAGGTGGGCAAGGTCATGTCGCCGTGCCGCTGGTGAGCAGGCGGAGCCCGAGCATCCGGCCGAATGTCGCCGCCGGATCAAAATCCTTCGCCACTTGCGAGGCGTATCGAGTTGCGGTTGCCAGGGGATCGCCTCGGCAAAGATATTTGATGAACGCTGCTTCGCCGGGGGCGAGCACGACGAACGCGGCGTCTTCGAGGCGTCGGAAGATCGCCAGACAAACCGGACCCGCGGCAAGATCGACCTTGTCGACTGGCGCGCCGGGTTGCGATGCCTGCCAGATCAGATCGAGAGGAAAGGCCGATTCGATCAACGACGAACCCGTTGGCAATCGAGCCGACAGGCTCAGCAGAGAATCCTGTGGCCAACCGGCCAGGTCGGCGGCGGACAGCCGAGGTTCCAATCCGGCATGGAAGGCGACATTCAGCGCCCAGTCGAGACGCGCGACATCGGCCAGGTAGGGCAGGCCATGCATGTCTTGCTTCGCGGCGACGAACTGAGCGAAGTGCTCTCCGTATCGACTGAGGACAGGATTCTCGAGCGCTGTGCCAGCCATGAAGTCGCGGGCGAGCAGGCCGAAGAATTCCTGGCCAACGACGGCTGCGACCGTCGGGAAGGTCGCGGCAAGGGCGGCGCCGACGCTCCTCACGACGTGATGCCGATGCAGCTGCAGCCGCTGCAAGGCAGTGCGTGAATCACCGCCGATTGTGGCGACAAGTTCGGGTTGGTCGTGACCGCAAAGATGGGCCGCGAACGCAGCCTGGGTGTCACGCAGCGAGCGCAACATTTTCCAGATCCGCATTGGCAAGCGCGCGCTCTGCGTGCGCCGCCTCGTCGAGAAGGACGGCCAGGGGAGGGATATCCGTGTCCCATTCGATGAGGGTCGGCCGTGGGCCGAACCGTTGCAGAACCTCGTCGAACAAGGACCAGACCTCGACGCAGACGCGGCTGCCGTGGTCGTCGATCAGGATCGTCGAGCCGTCATCGAGCACGTTCCGGGTATGCCCGGCCAAGTGAAACTGAGTGATCGCCTCGCCGGGCAGTTCGTTCAGCCAGTCGGCCGGGTCGAGCCCGAGATTGTGCGCCGTGACGGTCACGTTGTTGATGTCGAGCAGCAGGCCGCATCCGCTCCGGCGCACGAGCCCGTCCAGGAACTCTGCCTCGGTCAGGGTGGAGTGGCGGAAGCCGAGATATGCCGAGGGGTTCTCGATGGCGACCTGTCGCCCCAGGCGATCCTGCAGGCGACCGACGTTGCGGGCGACGATGTCCAGCGCCTCCTCCGTGTAGGGCAGGGGCAGCAAGTCATTGAAGTAACGCCCCTCGAAACAGCTCCATGACAAATGCTCGGAAATCAGTGTCGGCTGCAGTCGGTCGACGAGTCGGGCGACCTGGTCGAGATGCGCTTCGTCGACGCCATCGGCCGAGCCGAGCGACAGTCCGACCGCATGCACCGAAAACTCGAAATCGTGCCGCAGGCGCAGCACTTTCTCGAGCGAAGGAGACGGGCGCAGGTAATTCTCCGCGTGCACTTCGACAAATGCCGGACGAACAGAGATCCTGAGCAGTTCGTCGAGATGCTGGGAGCGAAGACCGATGCCTGCCGAGGGAAGCATGTTGAAGTCCCTTCCTTGCCCGTGCGTTCTACACGGGGGTGGGGAAGGAGGCATTGCCGCAGATCGCATCAGTTTGATGCGGGGAGGCTATGGCCGTGCTCAGGAAGAGCGCTTGAAACGCATCATCGCGAACATGCCGATCAGCACCGCGGCGCCGGCAACGTTCACCAGCGTCGATCCGATATAGAGCCACATCGCCAGATAGGCCGACGACATCAGGAGCGTCAGCCCGGCGACGCGCGAGCCGAAGGCGGTGAACTCGTTGAACGAGATGCGGTTGCCATCCTTTTCCGCGAGGCCCGTGACCGTGACATTGGCGGAGGCGCCGATCAGCGTGCCGTTGCCGCCGAGGCAGGCACCA
Source organism: Reyranella sp. (assembly GCA_035296945.1). Lineage (GTDB taxonomy): Bacteria > Pseudomonadota > Alphaproteobacteria > Reyranellales > Reyranellaceae > Reyranella. Next base: position 2,874 of record DATGZZ010000044.1, on the reverse strand, counting down.
AGCGCCAGCGCCCACCACAGGACCTGGCCGTCGGGACCGGCGTTGAGCTTGCCGAGCAGGCTCGCCACCAGCGGGATGGTGACGGCGGTGTAGGGGATGTTGTCGATGACGGCCGATAGGAAGCCCGAGACCCAGAGGATCAGCAGCGCCGCGACCAGCAGGGTCGCCTTGGGCGACAGGCCGAACCCTTTCGAAATCCGGTCGATGATCCATGCCAGCGCGTGGGCCAGGCTCTCGATGAGCCCGGTCGCCACCGCCGCGCCGACCAGGATGAACAGGAAAAGGAAGAAGGCCAGGGTCGGCCATTCGATGTCCTTCTCCAGGATGTCGAGCACGCCGTGCCGGCGCTCCTCGTGCGTGGGCTGGTGCTCCTTGAGATAGTAGTAGTCCTGCGCGAACAGGATCGCGGCGATGCCGATCACCGCCGGCACCGCGACCTGCATGTGCGTGAAGGTATGGGTCATGAAGCCCAGGAAGATCAGGGCCGTGATCCAGCAGGTCACGCGCAGCAGCGCCACGTTATTGAGCACCGCGCCGGTCGGCTTGGCAGCCTCGGCGTGATCGGCGTCAGCACTCTGGCCGATGTCCTGCGGGTAGTACCGCCGGCTGTACCAGACCAGCACGAACATCATGAAGGTGCAGGGCACGGTCAGGTGGTAGATGAAATCCATGAAGGAAAGGCCGGGGCGCGGATCGGCGCCGATCAACACGTTGGGCGGATCGCCGATCAGCGTGGCGGTGCCGCCGATATTGGCCGCCATCACCATGGGCAGGAAAAAGGCCGAGCCGTTGATCTTGAGCCGCCGTGCCATCTCCGACGCCATTGGATAGGCGAAGATTACGGTGGTGACGTTGTCCAGGATCGCCGACAGCACGCCGGTGAACCAGATGATGAGTCGCGCCGCCCGGCTGGGATTGCCGCGCGAGCGTTCGAGCAGCCGGTCGACCGCCCAGGGGAAGACGTTGGTGGTCTTGAGCACGCCGACCAGCGCCATCATGGAGAACAGCAGCAGGATGACGTTGAGATCGACCGCTTCCTTGGCGGCCTCGAACGAGATCAGCCTGAAGGGCGTGAAGTAGGAGATCAGCCAGACGATGGCGACGGCGCCGATCGGGATCAGCACGCGATGCACGCGGTCGGCCGCGAGCAAGGCGAAGACGCCGACCAGGATCGCCGCGACGATACCCTGGCTCAGCGCGTCGCGCGTTGAGTCGAAGCCGGTCACCTGTCACCGCCGGGAAATGCTGTCATCCCGAGCGCAGCGAGGGACCTTTCCTGTGGCCTCAAAGGTCCCTCGCTGCGCTCAGGATGACATTGTGCGCGGCTCAACATCCGTGCCTCACGCCATGTACGTTGCCGACACGCCGCCATCGACGGTGAGCGTGTGGCCGTTGACGTAGGACGCGGCGGGCGAGGCGAGGAACAGCGCGGCGCCCGCGATCTCGTGCGGCTCGGCCCAGCGCTTGGCGGGGCAGCGCTGGCGGTTACGCTCGCCGGCTGGCGAGGCGAGGTACGCCGCGTTGGTCTCGGTGGCGAAGAAGCCGGGCGACAGGGCGTTGGAGGTGACGCCGGTGGCGCCGAGCTCCGAGGCAAGGGCACGGGCGAGCGCCGACAGGCCGCCCTTGGCCGCGGTGTAGGACGAGGCGCCGGGCGTTGCGAGGTCGGCCACGATCGAGGTCACCATGATCAGGCGACCCCAGCCGCGTTCGATCATGCCGGGCGCCACCAGCTTGACCAGCGCGTGGGCGGCCACGAGGTCGACATCGACCAGGCGGGCGAAGTCCTCGGGCTCGATCTCGGCGAACGGCCGCCGATCGCGCTCGCCGACATTGTGGACCAGGATGTCGATTGGACCCGCGCTCCCCATCGCCTGACGCATCGCCGTCCGGTCGGCCATGTCGAAGGTCACGGCGCCGGCTTCTCGGCCTGCAGTCTGCAAGGTTGCGAGCCGCGGCGCCAGCCGCTCGGCCGATCGGCCGTGCAGCAGCACCCGGGCGCCGGCCTGGGCCAGCGCCTGGGCGATCTCCCAGCCCAGCCCGCGGCCGGATCCGGTGATGAGGGCGGTGCGGCCGTTGAGGCGGAACTGATCGGGAAAAATCGACACGGGGTGGGACATTCGTCTATTGCGATGGTCCGAGTTAGCTTTGTATTGGCGAATGCTGCAACTGCCCAAAGTCATCGGCCATCGCGGCGCGGCGGCCTATTCCCCGGAAAACACCCTGCAATCGTTCCGCGAGGCCCGCCGTCGCGGCGCCAGCTGGGTCGAGACCGACATCAAGCTCACCGCCGATGGCGTGCCGATCGTGATGCACGACGATTCCCTGAAACGCACCACGGGCGTCGATCGCCTGGTCGCCAAGACGCCACGCGCCGAACTGCCGCCGGGCGTGCCGACCTTCGAGGAGGCGATCGCCTGCTTCGGCGAGGAGGGGCTGGGCTGCAATGTCGAGATCAAGCCCTGTCCGGGCCGCGAGGCCGAGACCGGTCGCGTCGTGGTCGAGACGCTGCGCCGCTGCTGGCCGACCCGTCTGCCCGCTCCCCTGTTGTCGAGCTTCAAGGACGAGTCCCTGGCCGCGGCCCGCGCGGTGGCGCCGGAATTCGCGCGCGCCCTGCTGCTCGGCAGGTTCGTCGAGGATTGGCGGGTGCGGGTCGACGCGGTCGGCGCGCTGGGCATCAACACCAACGGCGAGCGACTCACGGCGCCCTGGACCTGCGCCATCAAGGATGCCGGCTTGGTGCTAGGGGTTTACACCATCGACGATCCCAAGGTGGCGCGGGTACTGGTCGGCATGGGGGCCGATGTCGTCATCACCGATGCGCCCGACGTTATCCTGGCGGCCCTCGGCGGCAGAGGATGATTTGGGGGTTGCGTT
>DATGZZ010000043.1:0-3176 GCA_035296945.1 Reyranella sp. | reverse complement strand
TACCTGTCCCGGCCCAATGTCGCCTGTGTCGGCGGCTCGTGGGTGGCCCCGCGCCAGGCGCTGGATGCCCAGGATTGGACACAGATCGAGCGGCTGGCCGCCGCAGCGTCCAACTACAAACGGCCCTAGCGTCGCGCGCGGAAAGGTGCTTCAAAGGTGATGCAAGGGGCGGTTTTCATGAAGAAATTGGCGATTGCGGCGACCACGCTGTTGGCCGTTGTTGGCACCGCGAGAGCCGATTCGGTCCTGGTCCTCAACTCCGAAGAAGCGTCCTACAGCATCCTGAGCCGCAGCACGCGGACGGAATTGGTGCGCCTGCCGGTCGGTCGAGAGCCGCATCATCTGATGCCCACGCCTGACGGCAAGGAAGTGCTGATCGGCTCGACGGCGACCAACGAGTTGCTGGCTCTCGATTCCAAGACCGGCGAACGGCGCCGCGTCGTCAGCAACATCATCGATCCCTATCAGTTGGGCTTCAGCGGCGACGGCAAGTGGTTCGTCACCGTCGCCTACCGGCTGGACCATGTCGATATCTTCCACGCCGACGGGTTCAGGCTTGCCGGTCGCATCTTCATCGACGGGCTGCCGAGCCATATGGCATTCGACACCGAATCCAAGACTGTCTTCGTCTCGCTGCAACAGAGCGGCCGGCTCGCGGCCTTCGACCTGGCGACGCAGACGCTGAAGTGGAACGTTCCCGTCGGCAACACGCCGGCCGGTGTTCTCGTGCTGCCTGACAACAAACGCGTCCTGGTGGCACTGACCGGCGAAGACGGCGTCGTGGTCGTCGATCCCAAGGACGGCAAGGTCACTGGCCGCCTGCAGACCGGCAAGGGCGCGCACAACTTCTGGCCCAAGGGCGATGGCCGTCACTGGTTCCTGAGCAACCGCGTCGAGGGCACCGTCTCGATGATCGACACGCAGGATATGAGAGTCGCGGGCAGCATCAAGGTGCCAGGCGGTCCTGACTGCATGGACATCACCGCCGACGGCAAGGAGCTGTGGGTGACGCAGCGCTTCCTGCGCCGTGTCGCCGTCGTCGACCTCGAGCAGATGAAAGTGGTCGCCAGCATTCCCGTCGGCAAGTCGCCGCACGGCGTGTACATGTTGAAGTCGGGACCGGCCGCACCGGGAGCGCCCGTGAGTCCGGCCGGCGGACCATTGCGCGCGGTGTCGACGGGCTCCGGCACGACACGATAGGCCGGCCGCCGCGATGGGCGAGCTTACCGATCTCTGGGTTGGCGTTCAGAACTGGCTGTTCGAGACCTTCGTCGGGCCGGTGATCTTCTGGCTCGGCCAGATGGCCTGGTACGAGCCCGCCTACAGTGCCGTCGAATTCGTCATGCTGGGCGTCGTGCAGATCGTGGTGATCGCGCTCGGCATGCGCTTCTTCGAGCGCCGGTGGCCGCTCGAGAAGGCGGGTGACGACCGGCTGATCGGTGTCGACCGCGTCTATACCGTGCTGAACAAGCTCGGCATCGTTCCATTCGCCATCTTCGTCATCACCTATCCGATCTCCCAGGAGATCGAGCTGCTGATGCGCAGCTGGGGCATGGCGCCACCGCGGCTGGAACGGCTGCTGCCGTGGCTGGGCGACAACGTGCTGGCCTCGTTCCTGGTCTATTTCGTGCTCTACGACTTCGCGGCCTACTGGCTGCACCGCGCCCAGCACGCCGTCCCCTGGTGGTGGGCCCTGCACAGCCTGCATCACAGCCAGCGCCGCATGACGGTGTGGTCGGACGACCGCAACCATGTCCTCGACGACTTCCTGATGACGCTCGCGCTCGTCCTGTTCTCGCAGATGGTCGGCGTCCAGCCCGGCGAGTACGTCTCGATCTTGATGGTCGGCCGGCTGATCGAGAGCTGGAGCCACGCCAACGTCGACATGAGCTTCGGCAAGGTCGGTGAGCGGCTGGTCGTCGGACCGCGCTTCCACCGCCTGCATCATGCGCTGGCCAATCCCGACGAGCGCCATATCCACGATCACAATTTCGCGCCGGTGTTCCCGATCTGGGACATCCTGTTCGGCACGGCGATCTATGACGGCAAGCAGCGTCCGACGGGCGTCGACGATCCCCGGGTCGATGCCGACAACGGCCGCGGCTGGGTCGTCCAGCAGGTGACGGTGTTCGGCCGCTTCCTGCGAGCGGTCACCCCGCGCTTCCTGCGCGCGCCAGTTCAGCCTGGACTTCGGCCGCCCGCGGAATAGGCGTCACCGCGCCGTAGCCCTTGGTCGAGAGCGCCGCGGCGACGTTGGCATAACGCGCCGCCGCCTCGAGATCGTCGCCGGCCAGCAGGCGGGCCAGGAACGAGCCGTCGAACGTATCGCCGGCGCCGGTCGCATCGACCGCCTCGACAGGATGGCCGGGCACGCGGAACCGCTCCCTGGGCGTGGCGATCAGGCAACCCTCGGCCGACATTTTCAGCGCGACCATGGGCGCGCCGAGCCTGAGGTAGTGGTCGACGATGGCGTCCGCCTCCTTGAGGCCGGTGAGCTGTTGGGAATCGTCGAGGCTTGGCAGCAGGACGTCGCAGCGTGCCACCGTGGCGTCGATGGTCGCCCGCGCGACGTCGAGGTCCCACAGCCGCAGTCGGAGGTTGGTGTCGTAGGAGACCTTCACGCCGGCGTCGCGTGCCATCGAAACGGCGGCGTCGCAGGTCTTGCGCGCGCTGTCACTGATCGCCTGGCCGATGGCCGACAGGTGGAAGTAGCGGGCGCCGGCGATGTAGTCGGCCGGCAGCGTCTCGGGAGTCATCAGCGAGGCGGCGGAATTCTTGCGCAGGTAGTCGAATTTGTGGCCGGCCGGGCCGTGAGTGACGAAGCTGACGCCGGTCGGCGCCGTGGGATGGCGGCTCACGCGCGATGCATCGAGCCCCTCGGACTGCCAGAGTTCGAGGAAGGCATCGCCCATCCAGTCCTGTCCGAGGCTGGTGATGTAGCCGGCCGAGCTGCCCTGGCGGACGGCGGCGATGGCGACGTTCTGCGAATCGCCGCCGAAACCCTGTAGCCAGGTGCGGCCATCGCCTTCGCGCGGCCGGTTGAATTCGATCAGCGGCTCGCCGATCGAAACGAGAGCGGGGGAGGTGGACATGACGCTTCAGGTTTCCCATGGTGCGTCCCAGCACTCAACTCCGATCACCCAGCTCCGATGAATGGAGGATGCAATGGCTGAGCA
>DATGZZ010000042.1:0-2583 GCA_035296945.1 Reyranella sp. | reverse complement strand
GGGTCGTACTGGTGAATTTCGCCGAAGATACCTACGACGTCGGCGGCCGCATGGACGACGCACGAGCTGCTTTCGCCAAGAGCGGCCTGGCTGCCGTCGTCATCGACAACCCCGAGGGCTTCAAGGGCCACGGCGCGGCCGGCGATCTTACTTTCGCCCGCAAGTTCGGCGGCTGCATCGAGACATTCATGGACAAGGGCACCAAGCAGCAGCCCTGCTAGACCTCTTACGGCATGTACGAGCCGCCGTTCACGTGCAGCACCTGGCCGGTGATGGCGTCGGCCTCGTCGGAGGCAAGGAACACCGCGCTGCGGGCGATCTGGTCGGGCGCCAAAAGCTTGCCGCCGAGCGGGATGGTCGCCTTGGCGATCTCGATCAGCTCGGCGTCGGTGTTGCCGTAGCGCGGCTGGGCGGTGTCGGTGGTGCCGGGGGCGATGGCATTGACCCGGATGTTGTGCGGCGCAAGCTCGAGCGCCATGGCGCGGGTCATCGACGCCACGCCGCCTTTGCTCGCGCTGTAGTGCACGCCGCGCACCGCGCCGCGCATGGCCTGTGACGACAGGTTGATGATCGAGCCGCGCTTGCCGGCCGCGATCAGCGCCTTGGCGACGCCAACGGCGGCGAAGCAGCCGGCCTTGAGGTTGATGTCGAGCACGTGGTCCCAGTCGCTCTCGCGCATCTCCAGGAATTTAACGCGCGGATAGACGCCGGCGTTGTTGACCAGGATGTCGGGGACGCCCAGCACGCGCACGGTCTCGGCCACCATGGCCTCGATGTTGGCGAGCCTGGCAACGTCGGCCCTGATGAGATGGGCGCGCCGGCCTGCCTGGCGGGCGTAGTTGGCCACCGCCTCGGCGCCGGCCTGGTCGTCGAGCCAGCTCAGCGCCACGTCGGCGCCCTGTTCCGCCAGCGCCCGGCCGATGGCTGCCCCGATGCCTTGCTGCGCGCCGGTCACCAGCGCCACCTTGCCTGCCAAACGCATGCTGGATCCCCTTTCGGTACTGACTTCATACCTCCTCCCCCGTCTTACGGGGGAGGATAGAGGAGGGGGAAGGCCACACAGTCGGCGTTTCGAGGAAAGAGATCATGATCTGAAATCTGCGGACAACGGGACTGGCGCTTTCCCCCTCCCGGCCTCCCCCGTATGACGGGGGAGGAGATGAGGCGGCGGACGGCTTGCACCGCCCCCGCACCGCCGCTATAAGCCCCGTTCTTCGGCGGCCTGGCCGAAAAGGGCATTGCCTCGGCCGCCAATCGTAACCCTTTGAAAAGGAACGAAAATGCCCAAGATGAAGACCAAGAGCGGGGCCAAGAAGCGTTTTCGCTTCACGGCATCCGGCAAAGTGAAGCATGGCGTCGTCGGCAAACGCCACGGCATGACCAAGCGGGGCAACCGCTTCCTGCGCCAGCAGACCGGCATGACCCTGGTGTCCGAGCCCGACACGCGCATCATCAAGCGCAACTTCTTTCCGTACGAGAGGTAGCCCATGGCACGCGTCAAGCGGGGCGTGGCTGCACACGCTCGTCATAAGAAGGTCCTCAAGCTCGCCAAGGGCTATCGCGGCCGCGCCAAGCTCGCGTTCCGCGTCGGCATCGAGAAGGTCGAGAAGGGCCTGCAATACGCCTACCGCGACCGGCGCAACAAGAAGCGCACGTTCCGCGGCCTGTGGATCCAGCGCATCAACGCCGCGACTCGCGAGCATGGCCTCACCTACTCGCAGTTCATGAACGGCATCCTCAAGGCCGGGATCGAGGTCGACCGCAAGGTCATGGCCGATCTGGCGGTGCGGGAGCCGGCGGCGTTTAAGGCCTTGGTGGAACAGGCCCAGGCCGCCCTCAAGTAATGTCCGCGCGCTCTCGCAGGGCGCACGGGTAAGGATCGCAAAGAGGGAGCCTGGACCGCAGGCTCCCTTTTTTCGTGTCGGGATTCGGAGAGCGAGAGATGAGTGATCTTTCGACCATACGCAGCGAAGCGCTGGTCGCGGTGGAGCAGGCGGCGGATCTTGCCGCCCTCGATGCTGCGCGCGTGGCCGCCCTCGGCAAGAAGGGCAGCGTCACCGGGCTGATGAAGACGCTGGGCGGCCTGTCGCCCGACCAGCGCCGCGAGTTCGGGGCACAGGTCAACCAGCTCAAGGGCGAGATCGAGGCGGCGCTCGAGGCGCGCAAGAGCGCGCTCAGCACCGCGGCGCTGGCCGCCAGGCTTGCCAACGAGAAGGTCGATGTCAGCCTGCCGGCGCGGCCGGAGTTCGCTACCTGGACCCAGGGCACCTTGCATCCGATCGGCCAGGTGATGGACGAGCTCGCCGCCATCTTCGGCGAGATGGGCTTCACCTGGGCCGACGGTCCCGACATCGAGGACGACTGGCACAACTTCACCGCGCTCAATATCCCGCCCGACCATCCGGCGCGGCAGATGCAGGACACCTTCTATCTGCCGTCGCGGCCCGACGGCACGCCGATGGTGCTGCGCACTCACACCTCGCCGGTCCAGGCGCGCACCATGCTCGACAAGAACGTGCAGCAGATGCTGGCCGACGGTGGTGCGCTGCGCATCATCGTACCGGGCCGTACCTTCCGCATCGA
>DATGZZ010000041.1:0-4036 GCA_035296945.1 Reyranella sp. | reverse complement strand
ACCCTCTGGAATTGCTCTCGCGGTTGTAGCTGTCGATCATCTGGTTGTAGTCGCGCAGGAGCCGCGCGGGAGAGCCCTCGACCATCCAGGCGCCTCCGCCACCCATCATCATCTGGTCGCCGGAGCTGTAGGGTACCTTGTCGCGGATGCGACGCATCAGCTGCTTGGAGGTGACGAGGAAGGATTTCGCGTTGCCGATCAGCGAAGAGCCGATCTTGCCGTCGCCGTTGCCGGAGAATTCTTCGGCGCCTTTGACGAGATCTTCAAACTCGGTGACCGCCTTCACCATCGCCGCGACGTCAGGCTTGTCGGAGGTTTCGGCGCGCAGCACGCGCTTGGCGTGGATCATCAGCGCATGGACATGATAGGCGGCCTTGCGGCCCTCCTTCTGCTCGATTTCGGCGAGGCGTTCGGCCGCGCGGCGGTCGTTGATCACTTCGACGCCGTTGCGTAGCGCCGTGTCGGCGGCCGCGAACGCATCCCACGCAGCGATCAGGCGGGGATGCATGGCCTTGCCCTTGGCCATTCCGTCGTCCTTGTAGTTCTCCCGCTCGTAGTATTCGTCTGCCTCCTTGAGCAGTGGTTCGAGCTTGCTGACAGCGTCCGCATAGGCTGAGGCCGCGGCTTCGAGGCCTGCGTCGCGCGGCTCGAGTGTGTTGGCCTTCTCGACGGCCTTCCGGCAAGCCGATGTGTCGTAGATCGTGTAGGTGCCGTAGATGATGCGCTCCTTGCCGGTCGGGCCGGTCTTGCCGACCCATTCGAAATAGCGCCGGCGAGAGTCGTAGGAGCGCTCCGAGAGGCGGTTGATGCAACCGACGTAGGCGTTGATCTTTTCCGTCAGCGATGGCGTCTGGGCGGAAGCTTGCTCCTTGGGCGCAGCAAGGATGAGGAGCCCTGCTACCGCGGCAAGAATGAACGATCGAGCCGGTTTCATGACAACGTGCCTCCTTGGCCATGGCCTCATAATCGGCAGAGGAAACTTGGTCTGTGGCGAACGTCACATTGCCCTGATGCGAAGTCGCTTGCGCCCGTCGAAGCGAAGTCCTGTTTCCGGCGCAATATTTTTCCTGGCCGGGGACGCGAACGGAGTGGCGCGCTCCCGGCAAAGAGCTAAGCCCGCCCCATCAGCTCATCGCGCACCGTGCCGCGTTCGGCTTCGATGCGAATGAACCAGATCAGAAGCGCGGCCGCGATCTTGATGGCCACCGGCAGGGCGATATAGACGAAGATCAGCGCTGTGCTGCTGTATTGCCCGCGACTGGGGTTGAAGCCGAGCAGGGCCGCCACCGGCAGCGAGCCCGCCGCGCCGATGGCGGTGGCGAGCTTGGTCGACAGCGCCCACAGGCCGAAATAGGCGCCGGTGTCGCCCTGCGTGTCCTTGCCTTCGGGCGCGTTGATGATGTCGGCCAGCACCGACGGCGGCAGGCCGTAGTCGGCGCCGATGCCCAGCCCGGTGACGATGGCGATGGGCACGAACAGGGCAAAGTCGCCGGCGCCCAGGAAGACCGCCATCGACATGGCGAGCACGGTCATCACCATGGCGATGAACCAGGCCACGGTCTTGGTGTAGCGGCGCGACAGCAGCAGCCACATCGGCACGCTGAGCGCGGCCGCGCCGAAATAGACCAGCAGGATGATGCCGGCCTCCAGCTTGCCGCCCTTCAGCACGTGCTCGACATAGAACAGCATCACCGAGACGGCGACGCCCAGCGCCGAGCCGTTGATGATGAAGACCAGCAGCAGGCGGCGGAACAGGCGGTTCTTCATCGGCGCGAAGAACGGCACCAGGGTCTTGAGCGAGGTGCTCTTCTCCATGTTGCGCGTCGGCCGCGCCAGCGCGGGGGCGAGGCTGACCAGCCAGTCGCGGAAGTAGCGGACGTGGATCTCCGGGTTCTCGCGCACGACCGGCGGATGGACCGACGGCGGCGACCAGATCAGCGTCGGCAGGGCGAAGGCAAGTGCCACGGGAATGAAGACCAGGCCCATATAGACGTAGCCCTGGTGCTCGCCGAACATGGACGGGGCCGTGAGGATCGTCGGCAGCACGACGGCCAGCGTCATGCCCATCAGGCCGAACACCTCGCGACCGACCGTGACGCGGGTGCGCTCGTTGTAGTCGTCGGTGAGCTCCGCGCCGTGCGCGTGATAGCTGATCGACACGCCGGCGTAGCCGAGATGGACCACGAACAGCGCCACGAACAGCCAGAGCGCCAGCAGCGTCGAGTCGGTGAACAGCGCCTCGGGCGGATGGAACAGCATGTAGAAGCCGCCGATCATCAGCGGCAGCATCAGCGCCACGAAGGTCAGACGGCCGCGCGGGCCGCGATGGGTGAACTTGTCGCTGATCAGGCCGATGACCGGATCCTGGATGGCGTCGATCACGCGCGCGGCGATGAAGATCAGGCCCATGATGCCGAGCGGCACCTTGAGGACCTCGCCATAGAAGTGGCTGACGTTCAGCACCACCGGCAGGGCCGCCATGTTCAGCGGCAGCTGGTTGGTGGAGTAGGCGATCAGACGCCCGAACGTCAGCCGCACGGACGCGGCGGCCGATCCGGTCCTGGTCAGAGGCGCATGCACGCGAATTTTGCCTTCCTGTTTTCGCGCCGCTTTCAGCGCCTTCCTTGGTGACAGTTATATATGTCGGAAGTGGGCCTGCAATACGTCCGTGCGGCCGGTCGAGAAGCCGGCGGCGCAATAGGCGAGGTAGTAGCGCCACATGCGGCGAAAACGCTCGTCGAAGCCCATTTTCGCCACCTGGTCGGCCACCCGGTCGAAACGGCCGAGCCAGGTCTCCAGGGTCCGCGCATAGTCCCGGCCGAAACTGTAGAGCTCGGCCACCTTCAGGCCGGCCTGGCGGCATTGCTCGCGCACTGTGGTGGGCGACAGCAGCATGCCGCCCGGGAACACATAGGTCTGTATGAAATCCGGATGACGGCGGTAGCTTTCGAAGAAGTCGTCGGCGATCACGATCGCCTGCACCAGGATCGAGCCGCCTGGCGCGACATGGCGTTTCAGCGCGGCGAAGTAGTCGGGCCAGTAGCGCTCGCCCACCGCCTCGATCATCTCGATCGACACGATATGGTCGTAGCGCCCCTCCACGTCGCGATAGTCGCGGAACTGCAGGTCGACCCGGTCGCTGAGGCCGGCGCGTTCCACCCGCTGGCGGGCATAGTCGAGCTGCTGCTGGGAGATCGTCACACCGGTGACCCGCATGCCGCGGCGCGCTGCGGTCTCGGCGAAGCCGCCCCAGCCGCAGCCGATCTCCAGGATGCTGTCGCCCTGCTTGGCGCCGATCTGCTCGAGGATGCGCTCGTACTTGGCGGTCTGCGCGGCTTCCAGCGGCGTGCCGTCCGTGCCCTCGTACAGGGCGGACGAGTAGGTCATCGTGGGATCGAGCCACAGCCGGTAGAACTCGTTGCCGAGATCGTAGTGGGCGTGGATGTTCTTGCGCGAGCCACGGCGCGAGTTGCGGCGCTGCCAGTGGAGGAATTTCAGCGCCACGTCGTGCAGGACGTTGGTGTGGGCCATGCGGCCCAGCGACTTCTCGTTCTCCGCCAGGAGCGCGATCAGGCCGGCGAGGTCCGGCGAATCGCACAGGCCCTCGATGTAGGACTCGGCGAAACCGATGTCGCCGTCGAGCACCACCCGGCGGAAGAAGCGCCAGTCCCTGACATGCAGCTCGGCCTCGGGCCTGGCGCCGTCGCGGCCGAAGCGGTGTGCCGTGCCGTCCGGCAGATGGATCGTGATCCGCCCGACCGAGAGGCGTTCAAGGGCTTTCAGGACAAAACGGGAGGCGATCGTCATTGAGGCTCAGCGCGTCACCAGCTCCGCCGGTGGAGCGGGCTTGCGGTGAAATCTCGCCCGCTTGCACAACAGATGCAAGGCCTGCCAGTGGATTCGGACGATGACCGCCAGGGTCATGGTCGGGTTACCGAGGAAGCGCCGCAGCACGCTGGCGTCGGTCAGGGCCTCTCGCCGGCCGCCGACCGAGGTCGCCAGCATCAGGCCCTGGGCATCGTGGTAGTTCACGTCG
>DATGZZ010000040.1:0-2989 GCA_035296945.1 Reyranella sp. | reverse complement strand
CCGGCGTCGGCCCGCACACCGAGGTCTGGGGCAAGCTTCTGGCGAGCTGGGGCTATGTCGTGGTCGCTCCCGATTCTTTCGGGCCGCGCGGCGAGAAGTCGGTGTGCGGCCGGGGCAATGTCGTCAATGGCAGCATGCGCGTGGCCGACGTCGCGGGCACGATCGACTTCCTCAATGCGCAGCCGTTCGTGCGCAAGGGAGACATCGGCCTGATCGGCCACAGCCATGGCGGATGGACGGCGGTGCGGGCGGTGCAGAAGAGCTACGATCTCGCCGCGCGCGGCCTCAAGGCCGCCGTCGCCTACTACCCGTCCTGTGCGCAGCGCTTCGACCGCGACGTCGCCCTGCCGCTGCTGATCCTGATCGGCGACAAGGACGACTGGACCCTCGCCGACGACTGCCGCAAGCTGCAGGCCGCAGGCTTCAGCCGTCCCGACCTGGTCGAGGTCGTCTACTATCCCAACGCCTATCACAGCTTCGACAGCAAGGCGGCCGACCGCACGATCACCGTGGCCAACGGCAAGAGCCATCGGCTCGCCTACGATCCCGTCGCCGCGCCCGACGCCGAGGCGCGCACGCGGGCATTCTTCGCGAAATACCTGCGTTAGCGGTCAATCGACCGTGATCTTCGTCGTCTTGGAAAGCTCGCGCCATTGGGCGATCTCGCTCGCGATCTGCGCGCGGAACTCTTCCGGGCCATTACCCACCGGCTCGATACCGTCCTTGTCGAAGCGTGCCTGCGTCTCTGGCTGGGCGACGAAGCGCTGGATGGCCGTCGCCAGCCTGGCGACCACCGCGTCGGGCGTGGCGGCCGGGGCAACTACTCCCATCCATAGATAGCCCTCGAAGGCCGGCACCCGCTCGGTCATGGCGGGCACGTCGGGATATTGCTTGAGGCGCCTGGTGCTGGTGACCGCGATCAGGTTGAGCTTGCGGTCGGCGATGAACTGCGCCGACTGCGTGAAGTTGTCGAGCTTGGCCTGCACCTGGCCCGCCACCAGATCGGCCAGCGCCGGGGCAGCGCCGCGATAAGGCACGTTGGTCACCTGGAACTTCTCCTTGATCATCAGCAGTTCCATCGTGATGTGCGGCAGCGTGCCGTTGCCCGCCGAGGAGACGTTGATCTTGCCCGGGTTCTTGCGGGCGTAGTCGATGAAGCCCTGGAAGGTCGTCACGGGCAGCGACGGATGCGTCACCAGCAGCATCGGGATCCGCCCCACGTTCGATACCGCCCGGAAGTCCTTTTCGGTGTCGTACGGCATGGCCGTGCGGAACGCCGCGTTGATCGCGTGGTTGTTCGTGGTCAGCAGCAGCGTGTAGCCGTCGGCCGGCGCCTTGGCGACGATGTCGCCTGCGATGACGCCGCCAGCGCCGGTCTTGTTGTCGACCAGCACCGGCTGCCCGAACTCGGCCGACAGTCGGTCGGCCAAGAGGCGCGCCACGATGTCGGTGACGCCGCCGGGCGGGAACGGGACGACGAGACGGATCGGCTTTTCGGGATAATCGGCCCTCGCTGCGGGGCTGAGCGAGAGCAGGATGGCCAGGATCGTGGCCAGCGCCGCAGCGAAAAGTCTCATGGGCCGAGCCTACCGGGCGCGTCGGCCGCCCGCCAATCCATTTACGTGGCGCCTGCGAGACCCATCTGCCTGCAGAGAAGGACCAGCGTCTCGTAGATCACGTGGGCGCAGAGATGCGCGGCCATGCCGTTCACGTCCTGCGGCGGGCTCACCGTGTTGACGTCGACCGCCACGATGTTGAGGTCGCCGAGGCAGCGCAGAAGGTCGATGCCCTCGCGCGCCGACAGCCCGCCCCAGGTCGGCGTGCAGACGCCCGGCGCGACCGAGGGATCGAACACGTCCATGTCGAAGCAGAGATAGACCGGCCGCTTCCCGACCTTGTCGCGGAACTCGGCCATGCGCTGGGCGAAGCCGCCGCGCACCAGCTCGTCGAGCGTCACGACCTTGTAGCCCAGGCTCATCGCCCGCGGCACGACGCCCTGCGCGTAGGTCGTGCCGCGGATGCCGACGTGCCAGGAGAAGGCCGGATCGACCAGCCCTTCCTCGGCGACATGGGTGAACTGGGTGGCGGAGTTGTATTTCTCGGTGGCGTCGTAGGGATAGGCATCGGTGTGCGCGTCGATGTGCAATGCCGCCATCTTGCCGTGCTTCTTGCCGACCGCGCGCGCTACCGGCACGGTCACCGAGCCGTCGCCGCCGATCGTGATGGGCACGGCGCCCGCCGCGACGATGCGATCGACCGCCTGCTCGGTGCGCGCGAAGGCGTCTTCGATCTTGCTGGGTGTCAGCCGGACGTTGCCGCAATCGACCAAGCCGAGCGCAGCCACCACATCGAAGTCGGCGTGGATGCCGAAGCGACGCATCAGGGCCGATTGCTGGCGCACCGAATCGGGCCCGCCGCGCGCGCCGATGCGCGGGTTGGTGCCGCAGTCGAAGGGGATGCCGAGGATCGCGGCCTTGTTGGCGGGGCCCGGCCTGCCGTAGGGCACGCCCATGAAGGTCGGGGGTGCGGTGAAGAGTTCGTCGTCGGGAAGGCGGTCCATCTGTTGCCTGCGCGCTCAGGTCGATTTCAGGAACTGGAGCAGAAGACGGTTCACCTCGTCAGGCTGCTCCTGTTGGACCCAATGGCCGGCACCCTCGATGAGATGGATCTCCTTCATGTTGGTGCACGCCACCTTTTGCATCCGTTCCAGCGCACCTGGCGACTGGTGGATACCCCAATCGCTGCGGCCTGAAATGAAAGTCGCGGGCACGTCGATGGTCCGTCCGTCGAACACTTCCAGCTCGCCATTGAAGCGCCCGCCGGTGCGCACGCGATACCACTGCAGGCCGCCTTGGAAGCCATTGCGTTCGTATTCGCCGCTGTAGACCCGCAGCTCGTCTTCGGTGAGCCATCGGTTGGCCGCGATCTCGCTCGGCGACGGCATTTCCTTGGCAACGGTTGCCGCCATGCCATCGGCGAGATCCATTGT
>DATGZZ010000039.1:0-3325 GCA_035296945.1 Reyranella sp. | reverse complement strand
AGCGTTGTAGGAGATCACCGTCAGTTCCCTGAAGCGGCCGAGCGCCCGGGTGATGTCCTCGGTGAGACCGTCGGAGAAATAGTCCTGGGCGGCATCGCCGCTCTGGTTGGTGAACATCAGGACGGCGACTGACAGGCCACTCTCCGTTGCCGGGGCGGGCCGCGTGATCGCCACGGCACCGTCCAAGGCCCCGCGATCGACGAAGTAGGCAAGGCCGCCGCCGATCGCCAGCGCCACCGCGATGGCCGCACCCGCACCCACCAGACCGCGCACGGGAATCCTCGTCCGCGGCGGCCGGGCGCCATCCTGCGATAGCGAACCTGCATCCAGCGAATAGACCTGGATCGGCCGGTCGATGTTCTTCAGCGTGCGCGCGCCCTGGGCGCGAAACGGCAGGGCGAGCTTGTCGCGCACCTGCTCGTAGACGCTGGCCGACAGCACGATCGATCCGGGCTCGGCCAGGCCTTCGAGCCGCGACGCCACGTTGACGGTGTCGCCGAACACGTCGTCGTCGGAGACGATGATGTCTCCGAGATGGAGCCCGATGCGGAAGGCCTGGCGGCGCTCGGCGGGCGTGGCGGCGTTGCGCTCGACCATGCCGCGCTGCAGCTCGACTGCCGAGCGCACCGCCTCGATGGCGCTGCCGAACTCGATCAGCACGCCGTCGCCCACCGTCTTGACGATGCGGCCATGGAAGCGCTCGACCACCGGCGCCACCAGCTCGGCGAGATGGGCGCGCAGGTCGACCAGCGTGCCCTCCTCGTCGGCGCGCATCAGCCGGCTGTAGCCGTCGACGTCGGCGACCAGGATGGTGGCGAGGCGCCGGTTTGTGGTCGAGGTCTCCACGACCGGGCTGTCAGCCTCCAGAGGTGCGCTGCGCGGCGGGACGGGCCGACAGGCGCGCGACATAGTCGTCGAACACCTTCTCGCCCTTCAGGCCGGAAGCACCGAACATCATGGCGAAGCGGATTTGCGAACCGATATAGACATCGGCGGCGCTGAACGTCTCGCCGAGCAGATAGGGACCGTTGGCCAGCGCCGCCTTGAGCGTGGCCACGACCTCCTCGTAGCTGCCCCAGCCGACCGCGCTCTTACGCTCGACCGGTGGGCGGTTCATCATCTTGTCGAGCAGGGCAGGCTCCATGCAGCCTGCGCCGAAGAACAGCCAGCGATAGTAAGCGCCGCGCAGCGGATCGCCGGGCGATGGCGCCAGGCCGGCCGCCGGGAAGGCATCGGCGATGTAGGCGATGATCGCCGCGGTCTCGGTCACGACCACGCCGCGATGCACGATGGTCGGCAGCTTGCCCATGGGATTGACCGTCAGAAAGGCCGGTGCGCGGTTCTCCCCCTTGGCGAAATCGATCGGCACGATCTTGTACGGCGCGCCCGCTTCTTCGAGCATCCAGTGCGCCATCTGCGAGCGCGACTGCGGATTGTGATAGAAGACGATCTCTTCCGTCATGACAGCGAATCCTTCGGATCGGGGAGGCGTCTCCATACACCCGCGCGTCGGGGCTGTCAGGTCGCGCGTCCGATCTCAAATGTCGCTGCGAATTAGCGTCTCACATTGCGCCAAGAGTGTGAAATATCACAGATAGACGCCCTTCATGCCGCCTTCCGGATAGCGCGTGCCGGCGGCCGCGCCGGGCGGCAGCGCCGATGAGGGTCTTGACCGGGTGGAAGAGCCAGCAGCTTCGCTCACCAGACAGCCGGGCCGGTGCCCTGGAGGGTATGTTACACTTCCAAAGTCAGGGGCCTTGCCTCGAGAGGTTGATTTTGGAATCCAGCTTTCAAACGCATTTCTTCTACGAAATTGTCACTCTGCTTGCGGTTCTCGATCCCACGGCGGCGATTCCGATCTTCTTGACGGCGACCGCAAGCCTTTCCCGTCGCCAGTCACTGAAAGTTGCGGCCTACGCCGCGGCTACGGCCTTTATCGTGCTGTTCTTCTTCATTTGCGTGGGTCAACACCTGCTGGAGGCGCTCAAGATCCCGATGACGTCGTTTCAACTCGCCGGATCGATCGTGCTGCTGTTGTTCGGCGTGAAGTTGGTCTTGGGTCAGGTAGCCGAGGAAGTGTCTGCCATTCCATCGAATGCTACGCTGGCCCAGCGCGCGGTCTATCCGCTTGCAATACCGACCATTGCCGGCGCGGGCTCGATGCTGACGGTGGTGTTGCTGACCGACAACAATGTGCGAACCATCGGTGAGCAGGCGATCACAACCTCCCGTCTGGCAATCAGCCTGGCCATCGTCTTTTGCGTTCTCGCCCTTTCAAAATGGATCTTCAGTGTCGTCGGCCGCCCAGGGATTGAGGTCATGAGCCGCGTATCCGGGTTGATCCTGGCAAGCATCGCCGTGCACAACATGATCATCGCTGCCAAATTGAGCTTCGGGTTACCTTGACCAGCCGCCCAGTACCGTGTGGCACGAAAGCCCGCATTGACGTTTGCGAGCACATGTCGTGCGTCTGATCTCAAACGTTGCTGCGAATTAGCGTCTCACATTGCGCCAAGAGTGTGAAACGTCACAGATACACGCCCTTCATTCCGCCTTCGGGATAGCGCGTGCCCGCGGCTGCGCCGGGCGGCAGCGCCGATGACAGTCGCGCGACCTCGTCGGCCGACAGCGTGACGCCCAGCGCCGCCAGGTTCTCGTCGACCCGTTCGGCCCGCTTGGTGCCGGGGATCGGCACGATGTCGGGGCCTTGCGCCAGCAGCCAGGCCAGCGCCACCTGACCCGGCTTGCAGCCCTTGTCGCGCGCGAGCGCCTCGATGGCGGCGACCTTGGCGAGATTCTGTCCCAGGTTGTCGCCGGCAAAACGCGGATGGCGGCCGCGGCCGTCGCCCTCGGGAATGTCGGAGGCCTGTTTCACCGTGCCGGTCAGCAGGCTGCGGCCGAGCGGCGAGTAGGCGACATAGGAGATGCCGAGCGCGCGCGTGGTCTTGAGCGTCTCTTCGGCATGCTCGCGATAGAGCAGCGAGTATTCGCTCTGCACCGCGGCAAGAGGATGGACCTTGTGGGCGCGCCGGATGGTCTCCGGCTTGGCCTCGCTGAGGCCAAGCGCGCGCACCTTGCCCGCCTTCACCAGCTCGGCCATGGCGCCGACCGTGTCCTCGATCGGCACCGACGGATCGACGCGATGCTGGTAGTAGAGGTCGATCACATCGACGCCGAGCCGCTTCAGGCTTGCGTCGCACGCGGCCTTCACATGGGCGGGGCTGCCGTCGACGCCGTTGGCGCCGCCCGGCTGCTGCGTCTGGCCGAACTTGGTGGCGAGCACGACTTTGCCGCGGCGGCCGCCGGCCAGCGCCTTGCCGATCAG
>DATGZZ010000038.1:0-15334 GCA_035296945.1 Reyranella sp. | reverse complement strand
ATACAGATGTTCGTGATGTCGCGCGCCGTGATCGGCGTCCTGCGCGCCGCCGTCCTGGAGGAGCAGCCGTTCTTCAAGAGCCGTCCGTACGAGGACGAGCTGGTACGCCTGGTGCTGGCCTACCTCGGCAGCATCACGAAGGAGGCAGCGTTGGCAGCGGAACGTTGAGCAGCACGCCGAGCTCGCCCGCGAGGTCGCAGCTCACGCGCGCATGCACCTTGCCCTGCTTGTCGAAGAAGCAGCCGGTGGTCGAGACTGGAAAGACGCCTTCGTGCCAGATGCCGGGATGGATGTAGATCCCGAAGCTGCCGTCGGACCACAGTGCGATGAAGTCCTCTGCCTTCAGGTTGTCGCCCGGCCTCGCGACAGGCACGACGAACGGCGTGGCGTCGAGCGGGAAGAAGAGCTGCCCGCCGTCGGGGTGGTAGTTGCAATGCCACAGCAGCACGCGATCGCCGGCGAGCGCGACCCCGGCCGCCGCCTGCTCGGGCCGCTCGCGGAAGCCGATGACATAGTGACCGCCGACGGCCTCGTTGCGTCCCAAGAGCTCGTTGCCGCGCCATTCGCAGGCGAAGATGCCCTCGGTCGTGCCGCCCTCGATGCCGGTGCCGGCATCGAGCTTGCGCCAGCCGGCAAGCGGCCACGGCACGATCTCGATGCGATGGTCGCGGGTGTGCGCGATCTCGCCGTAGCCCTTGATCGACTGTTCGGTAGCGCGCACGAGCGGAACGTCGACCAGACGAAGGCCTGCAGGAACCTTGGGATTGAGATAATCGAAGACGACCTGATCCATCGCTCCCCCGCGACTCGTCAAATGAGCGGCACTCTTTCCACCGTCTCGGGGCCGAGCACCAAGTCATCGCTCGCCCCCAGCAGCCATAGTGCCTCGGCCTGAAACGTCACGATAGACCTATCCCACCAGCGTGCGAGGAGTGCGGACAGGATCGAGCCCTCCGACGCGTCGAGGTCGTCGGTAAGATTGTAGATGCCCACGACGTAGAGATTGGTCACGCGGCGGCCCAACACTTGCTGAATGCGGTGAAACATGTTGAGCCCGTCGCGCTTCTCGGGATAGGCGCGCAGATAGAGTCGGCCCCGATTTACATTCCCAGAGAACAGGCCGCGCAACTCGACGGTGACCGGTCCGAGGCGCCTCAGGGCATCGCGCTGCACGGCATCGAGAACGGGCGGTGGCTCGCCCGTTGCCAGCGAGCCGCAGATGGTTGCGTGCAGCTTGTGACGCCGCCGCTCGACGATATCCCAGGCGATCTTGGACGCGAATGGCGACGCCCTGAGCTCGGCCTCGAGAGCTAGATAGGCCGCCGAGCGCCTCAGCAGCCCGTCGGCAATCGGCAGGACCAGCGCGAAGATGGGTTCGTGCCGACCCATCTCATAGGGCCGGCCGTCACGCCGCGCGATGACGCGCGGGTGATCGGGTGCGACCAACGGCAGGTGGGCGAGACGGTACGTCTCGTCGAGCAGAAGCCCTTGCCCCTGCTCAAACTGCGTTCGGCTGCCGAGGTAGTCGAGCTCGTCGTCACCGCAGAGTGTGACCACCTCACGCGGCCCGGCTCAGATCCTCGCCGGCCAGCGCGCGCTCGATCAGCTTCACGACGTTGTCGCGGCCATAGAGCTTGATGAAGGCGCCCATGCGCGGGCCCTGCTCGCTGCCCAGCAGCACCTCGTAGAGCGTCTTGAACCACTGGCGCAGTTCGGCCTGGGCGAAGTGGCGCTTGCCCGCCTCGTAGACCTCGTTCTGGATGAACTCCGCGGTCGAATCCTCCGGCAGCTTGCGCAGCGTGTCGGCAAGATCCTTAAGCGCTTCGCGCTCCTTGTCCACGGGCAGGCGGAACTTCTTCGACGCCTTCACGAAGTCCTGGTAGTAGGCCACCGCGCCGGTCAGCAGGCGGTCGAGATAGGGCGCGTTCTCCGGCGTGGCACCCGGCACGTAGCGGCGCAGGTACTGCCATAGCACGTCCTTGCTGTCGGTGTGCGCCACGCTGGCAAGGTTGAGCAGCATGCCGAAATTGACGCCGGCCGCGCTGTTGGCCGGCGCCTTGCCGTCATGGATGTGCCAGGCCGCGTTCTCCAGCGCCTTGGCCGGCTCCTCGGCCGGCAGTTTCTCGATGGCGGCGATATAGTCGTCGACCGCGCGCGGGATGACGTCGAAGTAGAGGCGCTTGGCGCGCCGCGGCTGCTGCTGCATGTAGAGCGCCAGCGACTCGGGCGGCGCATAGCGCAGCCATTCCTCGACCGAGAGCCCGTTGCCCTTGGACTTGGAGATCTTCTTGCCTTCCTCGTCGAGGAAGAGCTCGTAGTTGAAGCCCTCCGGCGGCGTGCCGCCCAGGATTCGGACGATCTTGGCTGAAAGCTCGGCCGACGGGATGAGGTCCTTGCCGTACATCTCGTAGTCGACATCGAGCGCGAACCAGCGGCCGGCCCAGTCGGCCTTCCACTGCAGCTTGACGTTGCCGCCGGTCACCGGCGTCTCGACCAGCGTGCCGTCCTCGTCGCGATAGACGATGGTACCCGCCTGGGCGTCGGTCTTGATCACCGGCACCTGCAGCACGCGGCCGGTCTTGGGCGAGATCGGCAGGAAGATCGAGTAGGTCGCGCGGCGTTCCTCTCCCAAGGTCGGCAGCATAACGGCCTGCACTTCATCGTAGTGCTGCAACATCGCCAGCAGCATCTTGTCGAAGCGACCCGACTTGTACCAATCGGTCCCCGACTGGAACTCGTACTCGAAGCCGAACGAATCGAGGAAGGCGCGCAGGCGCGCGTTGTTGGCGGCGCCGAAGCTCGTGTATTCGTTGCTGAACGGATCGGGCACCGAGGTCAGCGGCTTGCCGAGATGGGCGGCCAGCATCTCCTTGTTGGGCACGTTGTCGGGCACCTTGCGCAGCCCGTCCATGTCGTCGGAGAAGCAGAACAGCCGCGTCGGCACGTCGCTCAGCCGCTTGAAAGCCTGGCGCACCATGGTCGTGCGCACGACTTCGCCGAACGTGCCGATATGCGGCAGGCCGGACGGGCCGTAGCCCGTCTCGAACAGCACGTGTCCCTTGGCCGGCGCTTTGCCGCCGATGCGGGCGACCAGCTTGCGGGCTTCTTCGAATGGCCACGCGCGCGCGGCCTCGGCGAGGGAACGATCGATCTGGGACATGGATCGGCCAAACTAGGTGCGGCGGCCATTTGCGTCAATGCAGGCGGCGGCCCAAAGTGCCGCGCCACAATGAACAAAAGCCCCCTCACCCTGGCCTTTGGCGGCCTTTTAGCGATGGCCGCCGGCATCGGAATCGGCCGCTTCGTCTACACCCCCATCCTGCCGCCGATGGTCGAGGCGCTCGGCCTCAGCAAGGCCGAGGCGGGCCTGATCGCCTCGGCCAACTTCGTGGGCTACCTCGCCGGCGCCTTGCTCGCTGCGGTGCGCCTGCCGGGCTCGCGGCGCGCCTGGCTGCTGGCGGGCCTCGCGCTCAATGCGGTCTGCCTGGTGGCGATGGCGGTGGCGACATCGCTGGCGTTCTTCCTCGTGCTGCGGCTCGGCGCCGGCATCGCCAGCGCCTTCTGCCTGATCTTCAGCTCCGCCCTGGTGCTCGACCGGCTGGCCGCCACGGGCCGCAGCGGTCTATCGGCGCTGCACTTCTCGGGCGTCGGCATCGGCATCGCCGTGTCGGCGGCCCTGGTGGCAACGCTCAGCGACTGGCGCAGCATGTGGCTGGCGAGCGCGGGCCTCGCCGTGCTCGCAGCGGTCGCCGTCGCGATGATCGTGCCGGCCGACGCCGCGCCCTCGCCGACCGCCGGCCGCGCGCCGCGCACCAAGCTCTCGGCGGCTTTCATCATGCTCGCCGTCGCCTATTTTCTGTTCGGCATCGGCTACATCATCACCGCGACGTTCCTGATCGACATCGTGCGCGGCTCGCCCGCCATCCGCCATCTCGAGCCTTATGCCTGGGTCCTGGTCGGCATCGGCGCCGCGCCTTCGGTCGTGCTGTGGGGCGCGCTCGGCCGGCGCATCGGCATCCTGCCAGCCTTTGCCGTGGCAAGCCTGGTCGAGGCGGCCGGCGTGGTCGCGAGCGTGCTGTGGCTCGAGACCTTGGGCGTGGTGATCGCAGCCCTCTTCCTCGGCGGCACCTTCATGGGCCTGACCGCGCTCGGCCTTATCGGCGCGCGTGAGGCGGGCGAAGGCGATCCGCGCGGACGCATTGCGCTCATGACGGCAGCGTTCAGCCTTGGCCAGATCATCGGGCCGGTCTTCGCCGGCGTGGTCTACGACGCCACTGGCAGCCTCGTCTGGCCGTCGCTGCTGGCGGCCGCGGGTCTGGTGCTGGCGGCGCTGTTGTCCGTCGCCAGTCAGCGCTTCGCCCCCAGCACCGCCAGCGCCTCGCGCGCCGCGCGCACGCCTGAGGCGTAGGCGCCGCCGACGCGCGTCGCCCACACCGGATCGGTCGCCTCGCCGGCGAAGAACACGCGGTCGTGGTGCGGCTGGGCCAGCACCAGTCGCTTGTCGGCGTTGCCCGGTGTGGCCATCGACCACGAGCCGCGGGCGAACGGATCCTTGCCCCAGCGCGTGACCGACGAGCGCGCCATCAGGCCGCGCAATTCGTTGCCGTAGATCTCGGCCAGGGCCGACAGGGCAAAGCCGAGCGCCGCTCCCGTGCCCTCCTCCTCGAGCTGCCGCGCCTGGGCCCCGCCCACGAACACGATCGCGGCGTCGCGATTGTAGGGCCGCACGATGGCGTCGAACGGCTCCTGCTTGCGGTTGAGGCCGAGGACGCTGCGTCCGGCCGGCGCATCGATCACCTTGCGGCCGAACGACAACGCGATCTTGTTGTAGAGCGCCATCGGCAGCTGGGCGATGGCCTCGCGCCGGGCCGCACTGAGCTGCGGCGCGAAGCCGAACAGGCCGGTGGCCAGCACGCCGGTCGGCACGGTCACGATGACGGCCTTGGCGCTCAGCTGGCCGTTGGTGGTGACGATCAGCACCTGTGGGCCCGTCGAATCGACGCGCACCACCCGCGTGCCGAGCTTCACCGGCACCTTGGCGCCCCAGCGCGCGACCAGCGCGCCCAGACCCTCGGCCACTGAATACTGTGGCTCGGTCTCGGGCTGGCGCAGGAAATCGCGCGCCGACAGCTCGCCGAGCTCAACGCCCGACTCCAGCGGCCCGACCATGGCATAGGCCAGCCGCTCCAGCGGATCCTGCGCCACCAGCACGCGTCCGACCGGCACGTCGGTCCCTTTCTTCAGGGCCTCGACCAGCTTGCGCGAGGCATCGATGGCGATCTTCTCGAAGCGTGCGTATTCCTCCTTGGGCGCCTCGGTGCCGGCGATGTAGATCGCCTGCTCCAGGCGGTCGGGCACCGGCTTGGCATTCATCTCGCGCAGGATCGCCATGGCGGGATTGGTGCGGCCAGCCTCGATCCATTGGGCGCCGAGATCGAAGGGAAAACCGAAGGTGGTGCTGTCCGTGACGGCACGGCCGCCGATCCGCTCGCGTGCCTCGACCACCAGGACGCTCTTGTTGGCCGCCATCAGGTTCCTGGCGGCGGCAAGGCCCGCGACGCCGGCCCCCACAATGACGACGTCGGGCTCGGCGGCCCGCGCCGGCAACGCGGTGCCGGCCAGCAGCGTCGACAGGAGGAGACGACGACCGAACGCCATTTGACCGACATTGTATGCTATCCGGCTGTTGATGGTGTCGATCTCGCCCAACTTGCCGTCCCTGGTCGCGACCGCGCGCGGCGCGCTGTGGCGCGGGCCCGACGGTACGATCGAGCGGCTGAGGGCCGCCGACGCCGCGATGCGCGCGGCGGCCAACCCGCCGCTGGTCTGCCACGCGCCGGCGGTGGCGGCGCGGCTCGGCCTGGACGACCTGCCGTCGCTCGATCTTCTGGAGCTCTTCGCCTTCGTGCGGCCGGCGACGTTCTGCCTGCCCACGCCGCGCGGCCTCTGCGAGGCGCTCGATCTGGCGGTGCCGGCGACACCCGAGGAAGAGGTCGCCGCCTTGCCCCAAGCCGCGACCGTGCTGCTCGACGAGCTCGAGGACATGGCGGCGCTGGCCTCGCGCGAACTCGCCGAAACCGCGCTCGCCATGGCGCGCGGGCAATGGCCGTGGGGCGACGCCGTGCTGGCCGCGCTGGGCATCGATCCGGCCGGCAAGAAACTACGACCGGGTGCCGGCCTCGATATCTGGAAGAGCCTACCGCAGTGGGAGGAGCCGCCGCCCGCGCCGCCGCCCTCCAGCCATCCGGTCGAGCCGCGCGAGGCACGGCTGCGACTGGCCCAGATGGTGGCGGCCGGCGCCAACATCGCCGAGGCGCGGCCGACCCAGAGCGACTACGCCTCGGCCGCCGCCCAGGCTTTCGCGCCGCGCGAGCGCGAGGACCAGCCCAACGTCGTGCTGGTCGAGGCCGGCACGGGCGTCGGCAAGACCCTGGGCTATGTCGCGCCCGCCAGCCTGTGGGCCGAGAAGAACGGCGCGCCGGTCTGGATCGCCACCTACACCCGCAACCTGCAGCGCCAGATCGACAACGAGCTCGACCGCCTGCACCGCGATTCGGCCGAGAAGCGGCGCAAGGTCGTGATCCGCAAGGGCCGCGAGAACTACCTCTGCCTGCTGAACTTCCAGGAGGCGGTGCTGCGCACCGGCCTCGCGCCCGAGAACGCCGTCGGCCTCGGCCTGCTGGCGCGCTGGGCGCTCAACAGCCGCGACGGCGACATGGTGGGCGGCGACCTGCCGGCCTGGCTGCTCGACCTTTTGGGCCGCGGCCGCATCACCCGGCTCGCCGACCGGCGCGGCGAATGCATCTACTCGGCGTGCGAGCACTACCGGAAGTGCTTCGTCGAACGCACCATCCGCCGCGCCCGTCAGGCCGACATCGTGATCGCCAACCACGCGCTGGTCATGGTGCAGGCGGCCATGGGCGGCCTCGACGACGCCACGCGGCCGTTGCGCTACGTGTTCGACGAGGGCCATCACCTGTTCGACGCTGCCGACGGCGCCTTCGCCGCGCATTTGAGCGGCATCGAAGCCTCCGACCTCAGGCGCTGGCTTCTGGGCGCCGAAGGCCGCCGCGGCAGCCGCGCCCGCGGCCTGGAACGGCGGCTCAGCGATCTTTTGGGCGACGACCTCGAAGCGCATAAGGCCCTGCGCCGCCTGCTCGACCTTGCCCAGCAACTGCCCTCGCCCAACTGGCAGACGCGGCTGGTCGACGGCACCGTCCTCGGTCCGGCCGAGGAGTTTTTAGCCCTGGTGCGCCAACAAGTGAGGGCGCGCGCGTCGGGCGAGGACCAGGGCTTCGGCCAGGAATGCGACGTGCGCCCGCTCAACCCCGGCCTGCTCGAGGCGGCGGACCGGCTGGGCCAGGCGCTGGAGCAGATGCTGGCGCCGGTGCGCCGGCTGCGCCAGGCGCTGCGCACCAAGCTCGAGAGCGAGGCCGACAAGCTCGACTCGGGCCAGCGTGGGCGCATCGAGGGCGTGGCCCGCTCGCTCGCCAACCGCTGCGAGCTGACGCTCGAGGCGTGGCGCGCCATGCTGCGCGGCCTGCACAACGAGCCCAATCCCGCCTTCGTCGACTGGTTCGCCGTCGAGAAGATGCAGAACCGCGAGATCGATGTCGGCATGTACCGCCACTATCTCGATCCCACCGAGCCGTTCGTGAACTCGGTGATCGTGCCGTCGCATGGCGCGGTGATCACCTCGGCGACCTTGCGCGATTCGCTGGGCGTGCCGGTCGCCGCCAACGACGAGCTGGCCGAATCGCTGGCCGACTGGATGGTCGCCGAAGCGCGCACCGGCACGCGCCATCTGCAGGCGCCGGCGATCCGCGCCGCCATGGCCTCGCCGTTCGACTACGCCGAGGCCACCCGCGTGCTGATCGTGCGCGACGTCAAGCGCGACGATGCCGACCAGGTGGCCGCGGCCTATCGCGAGCTGTTCCTGGCGGCGAACGGCGGCGCGCTCGGGCTGTTCACCGCCATCGGCCGGCTGCGCGCGGTGCATCAGCGCATCGCACCGGCGCTCGAGGAAGCGGGCCTGCCGCTCTATGCCCAGCACGTCGGCGGCATGGATGCCGCCACGCTGGTCGACATCTTCCGCGCCGAGGAGCACTCCTGCCTCCTGGGCACCGATGCGGTGCGCGACGGCGTCGACGTGCCGGGCCGCTCGCTGCGCCTGATCGTGTTCGACCGTGTGCCCTGGCCGCGGCCCGACATCCTGCATCGCGCCCGCAAGGCCGCGTGGAAGGAAGCGGGTGCCGGCGCCAACGCCTATGACGACATGCTGGCGCGGCTGCGGCTAAAACAGGCCTACGGCCGCCTGATCCGCCGCGCCGACGATCGCGGCGTGTTCGTCATGCTGGATTCCCGTTTGCCCAGCCGGCTCCTGGGCGCCTTCCCGCCGGGTGTCGCCGTCGATCGCGTCGGGCTGGCCGAGGCGGTCGCCGCCGTGAAGGCATTCCTCGACCCGGCGTGAGCGCTGCCTGCAGTGCTGTCAGCAATTCCCGCAGTTTCCGCATTTTGCGCTACCCCCTCTGACTTGGACTGCACCCCAAAAGTGAGACAGTAAAATACGGACAGCAGGGAGCGGGCGGCGGTTCGGCACCTCGCCATGTGAGATCAGATAGACGATGCATAGAGCGATAGCCGTCACACCATAGCAGGTATGTTGACAGCAGTCAATAACTATAGTTATCCAACCTCTTACCTCGCGAAGCGCTGCAGGCTCCAGAAGAGGGCGGCGCCGAAGATGGCGCCGTAGACGCCAAACTCGACCGTCGTCATCAGCCGCTTGCGGCGGCGGCGCGACAGTATCGACGAGCGGATCTTCTCCTTGGGGACGAGATCGGTCGTCCATTTCGAGCCCGGCCGCCGGTAGAGCACCCGCGTGTCCTTCCACCAGCCAAGGCTGGCGCCGATCAGGCCGAAGACGGTGGAGAAGATGATCAGCACGACTGGCGATTGTAGCGGACCGCGCGGGCTCCGTCTTGTCGGAGCGCGGACCTCCAGGTCCGCGCTCCGACAAGAGGTCAGCGATAGCCCGTGACGTCGGCGGGTTTGCCGGCGTCCTGGACTTCGACGACGTACCGCCAGGCATCGGGCCGGCTGCCGTCGAGGTCGGTGAAGCCATAGACCTTGGCCAGCCCGCCGCTCGACAACGACTGGCCGTGCCAGCGCGCCCGTTCGGGATCCTGGGCAAGTGCTGCCACGGCGCGGCCAACGAAATGCGGGGTCTCGGTGATGGCGAAATGCGGCTGGCGCTTGGTCGCCTCGCGCCAGTTGGCCTCACTCACCTGGTAGGCGTCGAGCATGGCTTCCGAACGCAGCCAGCCCGGCGTCAGCGACACGACCGTCGTGCCGCGCCCCTTGAGCTCATGCGCCAGCGCGAAGGCCACGCGGTCGATCGTGCCCTTGCACAGATCGTAGTAGAACGAGACGCGGTAGTGCTCGGCGTTGTATTCGCGCGTGCCGTCGTTGATCTCGACCAGAAGCCCACCCGGCTGGCGGAGCATCAGCGGCAGCGCGAAGTGGCTGGTGATGACGTGCGTGCCGGCCGCGCGATGGAACAGGCGAAGCCCCTCTTCCAGGTCCGACTCCCACACCGTCTTGCTCCATTCCATCCTGGTGAGGCCGAAGATGTCGTTGACCAGAATGTCGAGCCGGCCCTGCTCGCGCTCGATGCGTTCGATAAGCGCGCGCACTTCCGCCGGTGCGAGATGATCGACCCGGACTGCAATGCCGCGGCCGCCCGCCTGATCGACCAGCGCCGCCGTCTCCTCGATGGTCTCCGGCCGGTTCATCTCCGAGCGTCGGCCCTCGCCCGAGCGGCCGGTGCAGTAGACGGTGGCGCCGGCCGCACCTAATTGTACGGCGATGCCGCGTCCGGCTCCGCGCGTCGCGCCGGCGACCAGAGCGACCTTGTCCTTGAGAGACTGTGCCATGTGACCTTCCGTCAGTTGCCTTGACCCAAAGACACTTCGTCATCCCGACTGGAGCCGAGCCCCTCGGATCGGCAAAGATCCGGACGACTTTTTTCGCGGGCGTGGACTTTCGATCAAGCGCCCGGTCGTATGGATCGGTATGTACTCTTCGAAAATCTGATTGAGCGTTGGTATGGCGATTGTGGATCAGGCCCTTTGGATCGTTGAGCGCAATTCGACGCGGCCGATTAGCTTGAATTCGATCGCTGCCGCCTGCGGCGTGTCCCGGTCCCACCTTGCCAACGCATTTGGAACGGCGACCGGATGGCCAGTGATGAAGTACCTCAAGGCAAGGCGTCTCACCGAGGCCGCGTACAAGCTGGCAGACGGAGCGCCCGATATCCTTTCCGTGGCTCTCGATCTCGGTTACGGATCGCACGAAGCTTTCACCAGGGCTTTCCGCGACCATTTTGGTCAAACCCCCGAACAAGTTCGTAATCGGCGGGACCTCAACGGCCTCGCAGTGACGCCGCCACTGCGGCTGCGTAGGGCGCCGGCTCGCTCACCAGTTCCACAATTGAGAACGCTTGGACGGCTGAAGCTCGCGGGCTTGCCGATGCTGAGTTCATACAACGAGACGATCCAGATACCCGCCCAATGGCAGCGCTTCATGTCGGCATTCTATGACGACATTCCGAGAAAACTCGAACAAATGCCAATCGGGATGTGCGAGCCTCCAGGCGATGATGGTTGCTTCAAGTATGTCTGCGCCGCTCAGGTAGAGGCCTTTGGGGAAAAGACTGACCAGCTGACATATGTCGAGGTCGAAGCTCGGACGTATGCCGTTTATGCGCACGATGGCCACGTCTCCACCATCTTCGACACTTACTCGGAGATCTGGAATGAAGCATTGCCTGCGCTGGCACGGAGGGTGGCCAATGGCCCGGTTCTGGAGTTTCACAGAGTTGGTTTTGATCCGGATACCGGACTTGGCGGACTCGAGATCTGGATCCCTCTGGAGCACTGCCAGAAGCCATGAACCGTGCGGAAAACCAAACGCTCAGCGCCTGCAGCGGCGATAGCGGCGGAGCGCTCGCGGAGCCCAACGGCTACAGCGTCGCGTCGTACGAGCGCTGCGCAGCCGACTATGCTCGCGCAACAAAACCTGGAACAAGCGAGGTTGAGCGGCAAGCGCTCGGCAATTTTCTTCGCGTCGCAAGGAACCAAGGCTGGATATTGGAAATCGGATCGGGGCCAGGCTGGGATGCGGATTGGCTCGACCATGCGGGCCTGAACGTAAGGCGCACCGATGCGGCCGACGCCTTTGTCGCGTTTCAGAAGGCCCGCGGCGCCAAAGCCGAAGTTCTCGATGTTGTGAAAGACGAACTGGGTGGACCCTATGCAGGAGTCGTCGCGCTCCACGTATTCCAGCATATATACCGTTCGGAACTGCCGCATGTCATGACAAAGGTCTCCCACGCAATCGCGGATCGGGGTGCATTCCTGTTCTCGCTTCGGGAGGGCAGCGGCGATCTCGTCGAGAAGGGTGAGAGCAGTGGCAACTACTACACTGCCATGTGGCAACGGGCTGACTTGGTGGCAATCCTCGAACCACTCGGATTTCGGGAGGTTTGGTCGAGTTCCGTCGAAGACCCGGACGGACGTTGGTTGACGATCCTGGCGACCAAGGACGGCGCCAATGAGAAGGAACGGCTGGCTGCCGCTCAACTCCCTTGAGGATGGACCAAACAATGCAAGGCACAAGCGATACCGTAGAATTTACCGCCTTTCACAATGCTCCGGCGTTCGCTCACGGTCTTGTTCGAGATATTCGTGTTCGATGGGCATGCGAGGAGATCGAGCTGCCATACAAGACTCGGTTGCTCGACACCTTCGCGGAACGACCGCCAGGCTATCTTCGTGAGCAGCCGTTCGGACAAATACCTTCGTTCAGGGACGGACCGCTCGACCTCTTCGAGACCGGCGCGATACTGCTCCATATCGGCGAGAAGGATGAACGACTGCTGCCGCGGGAGGACGCCGCTCGGGCACGCGCGGTAAGCTGGCTGTTCGCCGCTCTAAACAGCGTCGAACCCGCGCTCATGAATCTCGTCACGATAGACATCTTTGCATCGGGTCAGCAGTGGGCCCAGCTTGGCAGACCCCATGCCGAAGAATTTGCGCGTAGGCGTTTGCGGGGTGTGTCCCAGTGGCTTGGCCAGCAGGAGTGGCTCGAAGGCCGGTTTACGCTCGCAGACCTCATGATGATCTCCGTCCTCCGAAATGTGCGACACACGACCCTCGTCAGCGAATTCGGCAATCTGGCCGAGTACCAGGCTCGCGGCGAAGAAAGGCCGGCTTTTGCCCGCGCACTCGCGGCTCAGAGCGCCGATTTCGCGCGTTGATCGGTGATGGGCTTCAGCGCTCCGCAACTTGCGAGCGGCTCCTGCCGCCATCGCCGCGGTAGAATGTTTGGTCTGGTGAGCTCTGACTAGAGCATATTCCGTTCGGCTGGAATCAGCCGAACGGAATATGCCTGCTGCAACAACTAACCCCCGTGCGCGCGTTTCCGGTCAGATGGAACCGCACGCGGTTCCATCTGACCGGAAACCGCTCTAGTCGTGCAATTTGGTGGAGCATGACCAAGCCATCCGTCCTCTATGCCGCCGAACCCGATCTCGACGTCGACGAATTCTGCCGCGTGTTGCTCGAGTCCGGCCTCGGCGCCACGCGGCCGACCGGCGACCGGGCACGCATGCAGCAGATGCTCGATCAGGCCGACCTCGTGGTGACAGCGCGCCTCGACCGCCCCGGCCGCGCGCTGATTGGCGTGGCGCGCTCAATCACCGACTTCTCCTGGTGCTGCTACCTCTCCGAGCTCGCAGTTTCCTCTTCGGCCCAGGGTCTCGGTGTCGGCAAGGGCCTGATCGACGAGACGCGCCGGCTGATCGGGCCGCGCGTCAGCCTGGTCCTGGCATCGATGCCCGACTCGGTGGGCTTCTACGAACGCATCGGCATGCCGCGGCAGCCCGACACCTTCTGGTTCAAGCGCAGCGAATAGCGCGACTTTCGATCGGATGGAACCGCGAGCGGTTCCATCCGATCGAAAGCGCGTCAGTAGCCGGCGCTGCGATCGACGACCTCCTTCAGGGGCGCTCCGTCGAGGAAGCGGCCGAGATTGTCGACGAACAGGCGGGCGACGAAGCGGTCGCGCTGGGGATGCGGGCCGCCGATATGTGGCAGCACGATGATGCCCTCGGCCGTCCAGAACGGATGCTCCGAGGGCAACGGCTCCTGGCGAAAAACGTCGAGCAGGGCGCCGGCGATCTTCTTGGCCTTCACCGCGGCGATGAGATCGTCGTCCTTGATGATGTGGCCGCGGCCGAAATTCAGCAGCCAGGCCGACGGCTTCATCCTGGCAAGCCGCGGCGCGTTGATGAAGTTGTCGGTCTCGGGCGTCGCCGGCAGCAGCAACAGCACGAAGTCGGATTGCGCCAGCACCTCGTCGGTGCGCGAGCCCGGCAGCACCTCGGCGACGTTCGGCATCAGGGCCACGCGCCGCTTGGTGCCGATCACGCGCATGCCGAGGGTGGCGGCGATGCGCGCCACCTCCAGGCCGATGGCGCCCAGCCCGAGGATGCCGAGCGTCTTGCCGGTGAGCGGCTGCGCCACCGTGTTCACCCACTTCGACTGCTTCTGATGGTCGGCGACCGTCCGGTACGGCTTGGCGACATGGAACAGCGCGCCGATGATGTTCTCCGGCATCGATTCGGTGTGCGTGCCGCGCGCGCAGGTGAGCGTGAGCCCGCTCGGCAGGTCGGGCAGCGACAGCCAGCCCTCGACGCCCGCGCTCATCGCCTGCGCCCAGCGCAGCTTGGGCATGCTGGGCAGCAGGCCCGGGGGAACGCCGCCCGCCATCAGCGCCTCGGTGCGCGCGAGCTGCTCGGCCGAGGGCTTTTCCTTGCGCGAGAGGGTGTCGATCGCCACGCGATCGGCAAGGCCTGCCGCCTTGATGGCGTCGAGATAGGCGGCGGTCTGGTCGGTCCACAGCAGGACATGCGCGCGATTGGTCACGATGGCGGCTCCGGGTCTCGGGTGAAGCCGGTACGGTAAACGTCCTCATCGTGGCTTTAAAGGTCCCTCGCTGCGCTCGGGATGACAGCGGGCGTGTGATCGACACCTTCTGTCATCCCGAGCGCAGCGAGGGACTTTTACTGTTGCGACAGATCAATCAGCGCCAGCCCCAGCTCGGGCCGCTTGCGCCGGCGGAGCCGGGCCGGCGTCTCGATGATGGTGACTTCGAGCGTCGGCCGCACGATGCCGCTCAGGAAATGGCCGCCGCGCGTCGTGCCGTCGCTCATACCCAGCACGGCGTGCATGTGCAGGCTGGGCTTGCCGTCGTCGCCCATGGCGATGTCGCCCAGAAGGCTCAACCCCTCGCACTGGCTGTCGATCTCGATCGGCTTATAAGTCTTCTTGGCGAGGTCGAACCAACCGACGGTCGCGCGTTCGAAGGCGCCGATCGCGGTCAGCGACGCGGCGTCGAGCTTGGTGGCGGCAGCGAAGGCGGTGATGGCGGCGAAGGCCTCCTCCCCGGCATCGAGGACGAGCACGTAGGTGCGTTCACCAGCATTCTGCCAGACGAGCTTCGATTCCATTTTTCGTCAACTCGCTCGGGATGAAAACGTTGCATCACGCCCCATTTTTGCCCGCATTGGGCTGATGCGCGTGAACACCGGTCCTATAAACTCCGCCGCCAAGAAAAGGTTCAGTGGAGGTTTTGTACCAATGGGAAAAGTGATCCTGCCGCGCCGTCGCGCGCTCATCCTGTCGGGCGGTGCGCTCGCCGCGCCGATGATCGCATCGGGCCTCGCCCGAGCGGCCGATGACTGGCCGACCAAGCCGGTGAAGTACATCGTGGTGTTCCCGGCCGGCGGCCCGACCGACACGCTCTCGCGCATCGTCTGTCACGAGCTCGAGAAGCTCACCAATCAGCAGTTCATCATCGACAACAAGAGCGGCTCGGGCGGCGTGGTCGGCGCCGAGGCGATCGCGCGGTCGGCGCCGGACGGCTACACGATCGGCCTCTACACCATCGCCGCGCACGCCATTGCGCCGACGCTGTACGCCAAGCTGCCCTTCGACGCGGGCAAGGACTTCACCGGCATCGCCATCCTGTGGGAGGTGCCGAACATGCTGATGACGCGTATCGACTTCCCGGCCAACACGGTGCCCGAGCTGATCGCGCTCCTGAAAGCCAATCCGGGCAAGTACTCCTTTGCCTCGTCGGGCGCGGGCACCAGCCCGCAGATCACCGGCGAGATGTTCAAGAGCATGGCCGGCGTCAACATCCTGCACGTGCCCTATCGCGGCAGCGCGCCGGCGCACCAGGACATCCTGGCGGGCCAGGTCGACATGAT
>DATGZZ010000037.1:0-5127 GCA_035296945.1 Reyranella sp. | reverse complement strand
CGGCTTTCCGCTTCGCCCCGCCGATCCAGAAGAAGGTGGCGACGGCGGCTTAAGGTTTGGTCGAGGCCGCGGCGCGGCCGGCGATCTCGGCGCCGTCTTCCGACGACAGTCGGAAGGAGAGGATCACCATGAGGAAGAGCGGCACGGCGACGAACGCGAAGGCGGCCTGGATATCGCCGCCGGTCGTTGGCCCGCTCCTGAACAGGTCAGCGGCCTGCAAGACCAGCGCCGCGTAGGCAACGCCTGCCGATGCCGCAAGCTGCTTGACGACGCTCAGCAAGCAGGACGCCTGGCCCATTTCCGCCGGCCGCACCTCGGCAAAGATCACCGAGTCCAGGCCGAGGATCTGCAGGACCCGGAACAGCGTGCCCGAGAATATGATCGCCATGAGGGCGGCATGCGGCGTCGTTTCGGTGACCAGGGCGAGAAACAGCATCGACAGCGCGCCGAACAGGGCCGTTCCGGCGAGGAAGCTGCGGAAACCGAGCAGCCGCAGCATCGGGCCGATCAGGAACCGGGTGATCAGCGTCGCGATGGCGCCGATGAAGGTGATCGAGCCGGATTCGAACGGCGTAAGGCCGAAGCCGACCTGCAGCATCATCGGCAACAGGAACGGCAAGGCGCCGACCACGGCGGCGCGGACGACGAAGCTCGAACCTGCGGCGATCCTGAAGGTCCGGTAGCGAAAGAGCGACAGGTCGAGAATGGCCGATTCCGTCTGCCGTGCGTGCCTCGCGTAGAGCGACATGAGCAAGGCGCCCAGCACCGTCAGGCCGATGCTGACCTCGAGGCGGGTGGTCCCTCCTCCCAAGGTGCCGAGGCCAGAGCCCAGCGCCACGAGGCCGGCGGAGGAGAGCACAAAACCAGGTCCATCGAACGGCGTCGCCGGCGTCTGCGATGCCTTCGGTACCAGGACGAGCGCCAGCACGATGCCGGCGATGCCGATCGGGGCGTTGATCAGGAAGAGGAAGCGCCAGTCGAAGAAGGTCGCCACGTAGCCCGCCAGCAGCGGGCCGCCAACAAGGGCAAGGGCGGGCAGAATCGAGACGAGGGACAGCGTGCGAACGAGATCCTTCTTGGCCACCGAGTGCAGCAGGATCATGCGGCCGACCGGGAACATCATGGCGCACCCCGCTCCTTGCAGAAGCCTTGCCGCGACAAGCACGCCAAGGGTGGGGGCCAGCGCGCAGAGCAGCGACCCCATCGCGAACACCGCGATCGACCCGGTGAAGATGAGACGCGGACCGAACCGGTCCGACAGCCAGTTGCTGAGGGGGACCAGGGCGGCGATCGCCAGGAAGTATGACGTCAGGGCGGCCTTGGCCTGGACGGGTTCGACGCCGAGGTCGCGCGCGATCAGCGGCAACGGCGTCGCGATCAGCGTGCCGTCGAGCGTTTCCATCGTGAAGGCCGCGGAGATCAGGAGCGGCAGCAGGCGGCTATGAGGGGGCACGGCCGGCCCTTCGAGTTATGCCGACGGCCGCCACGCGATCACGCCCTCGGTTCGCGCCCGCACGTCGGGCGATGCCAGGCAAGAGGCAAGCGCCTCGTAGCCGGGCGCGCCAGGATAAGGCGCAACGCAATGGGGCATGCTGTGATTGGCAGGGCAGTGGATAATCGCCTCGTCGGCGCCAACGGCATCGAGATCCAGGATGGCGGTCGAGCGCGTGAGGACGAAAAGCGGCCGGGCGCCGGGGCCGCGCCGGCGAAGTCGGGCGATCAGAATCTCCTGAGAGGCCTTGTCCAGCCCTTGCTCCAGCATGTCGATGACCAGGATCGACGGGCCTTCCGATTCCAGCCCGACCAGCAGCGTGACCAGAGCATCCGACGCCCGGGCACCCTCCTCGATGAGCCGTGCGAGGGCGCGATCGACGCGCGACTTCAGGATCGGGTCGGCCTCGAGCAGTGACCGGGCTGACGCGCCGTCCTCCGATAGCCGCTCGAGGCCGAGGAACGCCGCGTCCGGCAGGGTCTCGGCCAAGCGCCTTGCCAGCCGTGTCTTGCCGCTGCCCAGCGGACCGGTGATGTAGTTCAGCGGACGGATGTCGCTGAGCTCGAACCGCTCGCCGCCCCACGGCCACGGAAGGTCGAAGGCGACCTGGAATTCGGGCGAAGGCCCCAGCAATCGCGCCAGGTCGCCCACGGCCGGCGCTTGGCCGCGACCAAGATCGTCGCGCAGCGCGCGAACCTTCTCCACCGTCAGGCCGAGATCGCGGAGGCGTCCCTCCAGCACCGCCTGATGAGCAGCCAGGGCGGGCTCCAGGACCTGGTGATCGCCCTTCAGCACCCGGGCGACCTCAGCGAGGCTGAAGCCCAGGGCCCGCAAGGCGACGATGTCGGCGGCACGGGTCATCTCGTCGGCGCCGTAGGCGCGCCACCCTGCAGCGCTGCGGACCGGCGTGAGGAGGCCGCGCTGCTCGTAGAGCCGCAGAGCCTTGGTCGAGATGCCGAGCCGCCGCGCGGCTCCGGCCGGGTTCAGGAATTCGGTCGAGCTGCTCACACTTCACCTCGCTCTTGCTGACCGCCACCTTATGAGGCCGGCCCCAAGGGTCAGGTCAACAGGCTCTTCCATTGCTTTTGCACAGCCATGCCGGAGCGCACTCTACCTGCGAGGTAATTGCGTCGAGCCCGCCGCCCGCCAATGCTCGACGGCATGTGGACCGCCCTTGCCTTCGCCGTCGTCGGCGCCATTCACCTGATGCCGGTCGCGCCGGTGTTCGTGCCCGAGACGCTGTCGCGGCTCTATGGCATCGCCCCGACCGATTCGACCATGCTGGTGCTGATGCGCCATCGCGCCCTGCTGCTGGCCCTGGTCGGCATCCTCTGCCTGTGGGCGAGCTGGGCGCCCGGCGTGCGGCCGGCCGCGCTGCTGGCGGCCGCGATCAACGTCGTGGGCTTCCTGGGCTTCTATGCGCTCTACGGCAATCCGGCGGGCGCCTTGCGCACCATCGCCATCGCCGACCTGGTTGCCGTGCCGCCGCTTGCCTTTGCGGCGTGGGTGACGCTTGTGCGCAATTGAAGCGCAGGCTTATAGGTCGACAGACGACGCGCCACTGGAGTGGCGCGCTCCCGGCAAAGATCATGAGGCCCGCGGTCCAGTAAGAGGCCTACAGCCAGCGCTTGCGGCGGCGGTAATGCTTGACGTCGCGGAACGAGCGGCGGCCCTCGCCGCCGATGCCGAGATAGAACTCCTTCACGTCCTCGTTCTCGCGCAAGCTCGCGGCGTCGCCATCGAGCACGACGCGGCCGTTCTCCAGGATGTAGCCGTAATGGGCGAAGCGCAGGGCGACGTTGGTGTTCTGCTCGGCCAGCAGGATCGACACCTTCTCCTGCTCGTTGAGGTTCTTCACGATCTCGAAGATCTCCTCGACGAGCTGCGGTGCGAGGCCCATCGACGGCTCGTCGAGCAGGATGGTGCTGGGCCGGCTCATCAGCGCACGGCCGATCGCCGTCATCTGCTGCTCGCCGCCCGAGGTGTAGCCGGCCTGGCTGGTGCGCCGTTCCTTGAGCCGCGGGAAATAGTGGTAGACCTTCTCGAGGTCGTCGGCGATCTGGCGGCGCTTGCTGCCGTGGATGAAGGCGCCGGTCAGCAGGTTCTCCTCGACCGTGAGATGGCCGAAGCAATGGCGGCCTTCCATCACCTGGATGACGCCGCGCCGCACCAGGTCGTTGGGCGTGAGCCCGTCGACGCGCTCGCCACGGCACAGGACATGACCCTTGGTGACCTCGCCGCGCTCGGTCCGCAGCAGGTTGGA
Source organism: Reyranella sp. (assembly GCA_035296945.1). Lineage (GTDB taxonomy): Bacteria > Pseudomonadota > Alphaproteobacteria > Reyranellales > Reyranellaceae > Reyranella. The sequence goes on along the minus strand of DATGZZ010000037.1, from coordinate 1,372 downwards.
GATCGCCTTCAAGGTCGTCGACTTGCCGGCGCCATTGGCGCCCAGCAGGGCCACGATCGATCCTTGCGGCACCGTGAGCGATACGCCCTTCAGCACCAGGATGACGTGGTTGTAGATCACCTCGATGTTGGCCACGTCGATGACGTTGGCGGAGGTGGGCTGTTGGACAGGAGTCGCCATCTCAGCCCTCCTCCCCCGTCATACGGGGGAGGGTAGGGAGGGGGCGAGCGACGGGCGCGATGCTCGCCAATTTCTGATCTGTAACTTGATGCATCTCGGTTGGGGCTCTCCCCCTCCCTGCCTCCCCCGTATGACGGGGGAGGTGAAAGAGTTTGGAGTCTGCCTCCCTTCATGCCTTCCCCCGCTTGCGGGGGAAGGTGGCGCGAAGCGCCGGAAGGGGGTCTTCTTCAGCTCGCCTTCGAGCAGTCGCGGACAGTGATCTTCTTCTCTTCCGCGTACTTCTTGGCGGCCGCGTCGACCATCGGCTTGATGACCTTGTCGTCCGACTGATACCAGTCGGAGACCACCACCCACTTGGCGCCGTCCCATTGCTGGATGCGGCCGGCGCGCGTGCCCTCATGGTCGGCGCAGGTCACCTTCAGCGGCTGCAGCATGCCCTCGAAGCCCAGCTCCTTCAGCCGGGCCGCGCTGACATCGAGGTTCTCGATGCCCCAGCGGACCTGCTCGCCGGTCAGCGGCTTGTTGCCGAACTTGGTCTGCGCCTTGCGGATCGACTCGACGCCCAGCATCGCGTTGACCAGGCCGCGGTTGTAGAGGACCTCGCCGGTCTCATCCCACTTCGCCACGCCCTTGCCCTTGTCGTAGAGGTACTTCTTGAGGTCGGCATGGACGCCGAACTGGCCGGCGCCGTGCTGCAGCATGGCGGCGCTATAGCCCTTGGCGCCGCCCTCGGCCGGACGCACGTCGGGTTCGGCTCCCGACCACCACACGCCGAACAGCTTTTCGCGCGGGAAGCCGACCGCGGCAGCTTCCTTGATCGAGGTCGAGTTCATGATGCCCCAGCCCCACAGCAGCACGTAGTCGGGCCGGTTCTGGCGGATCTGCAGCCAGGTCGCCTTCTGCTCGACGCCGGGATGGGTGACGGGCATGGGCGTGAACTCGAAGCCGTGCAGCTTGGCGCGCTGCTCGAGCAGCGCGATCGGCTCCTTGCCGTAGGGCGAGTCGTGATAGACCAGCACCACCTTCTTGCCCTTGAGCTTCTCGAAGCCGCCTTCCTTCAGGGCGATGTGCTGCATGATGATGTCGGCAGCCGACCAGTAGGTGCCGAGCAGCGGGAAGTTCCATTCGAACACGCTGCCGTCGCGCGATTCGGAGCGGCCGTAGCCCATCGAGATGATCGGGATCTTGTCGA
>DATGZZ010000036.1:0-11083 GCA_035296945.1 Reyranella sp. | reverse complement strand
AGAGGGGCTAGTCCATCGATTCAGGCTCCTCTCCCCCGCTAAGGGGAGAGGAACTTGAGCTGTGGCGTGCACTCCGTAGCAGCAAAGCCTAACGCCGCCGGCCCACGAACCGGCTGAGTTCGTCGATCGCGCCCAGCAGGTGATAGAGGGTGCTGGCGGGCATGTACTCGTTCACGCAGCAGCCGTTGTGATCGAGCCTGTCGAGCCAGCCGCCGGGCGGATCGAGCGTCAAGAAGCGATCGCGCAGCAGCACGGCCAGTGCCGCCGCCCTGCCCTCGCCCTGCGTCCGGCCAAGCCGCGCCTCCACCAGGTTCGCCTTGATCGCCTCGGTGACCGGCCAGATGCGGCGCACGCCGGCGCGCGGTGTGCCGTCGATCAGCAGCTCGCCCACGATCATTCCAGCCTCGTCGAAACCGTAGCGGTCGGCGTGGCCGTACAGCGCGTCGACATAGGCCTGGACCGATCGTCCACTGGCCTGCTCGAAGCGGCGCAGCAGCCACACCCATTCATGGTGATGGCCAGGCTCGACGGTGCGGCCGACGAGGCCGTCGGCCGGCCTGAGGTCGGCCGTGAAGTATTCGCCGACGACGCCGGGATCGCGGAAGAAGCGCGTGGCGAACAGATCGAACAGCCGCGTCGTATGCGCGAGATGGCGTTCCTGCCGCGAGCATTCCCACAGGGCGAGCAGGCCCTCGAACAGGTGCATGTGTGGATTCTGCCGCCGCACCCCGCCGTTGGGCGGCAGCTCCTCGACGAAGCCGCCACCCGCGGGCGCCGCCATGTGGCGCTCGATGAAGGCCAGCGTCTCGTCGGCGAGAGCGAGCGCCTCGCGATGGCCGGTCGCCTCGACATAAGAGGCGATCGCCAGCAGCACGAAGGCATGGGTGTAGAGGTCTCGGCGCGTGTCGGCGACGGCGCCGTCGCGTCGAATGGAGAAGATCCAGCCCTCGCGGTCGTCGCGGCCGCGGTAGTCGCGGACCATCGACGCAAAGGCACGCTCGACCAGGGCGATGGCGTCGGCATGCCAGCCGCGCCTGGCCGCCAGCGCATAGGCATGGATCTGGCGGGCTTGCGACATCAGCCGCAGGGGAACGTCGGGCAGACGCCCGCCGGCCAGCGTCAGGCGCTCCTCGAACCGGCCGTGCTCGGCGTCGAAGCCGGCGGTCGCCCACAGCGGCAGAGCCTCATCGATCGCCCAATCGACAAGCGCGGCCGCTGCTGGTTCGAGTCGTGCCAACATGGCGAGAGGGCCTTCGGCAGCCTATCGCGTCGTGATCGTGTCGGCGACGCGCTCGGACGGGATGGCGACAACGTTGGCGGAAAGCGGATCGCCGTCGCGCGGCGCCTCCAGCAGGCCGCTCACCGGCGAGAAGACGAATATCTCATAGCCGAGCTCGCCGCGCAGGGTACCGATGAGGGAATCCGCGCAGTTGCCCTGCGCCCGCAACGCCTTGTCATTGACCTCGAGCAGCAGGATCGGCCGCATCGACTTCAACACAGTCGCCGCGCCGGCGATGACCCGGGCCTCCGCGCCCTCGACGTCGATCTTCACGAAATCGACCTGGACCAGGGCCAAACGGGCGATCACGGCATCGAGGGGCTCGATCGGCACGCGCTCGAGGCTGGCGCGCACCACGTCGTCATGGGCGAAGCTGCCCAGCGTGTTGTGCCCGGCGTGGACGCCGTGGGCCAGGTGCAGGTCGGCAAGGCCCGAGGCCGCGCCAATGGCAGCCGGCACGACGGTCACGTTGTCGAGGCCGTTGCGGCCGAGGTTGCGCTGCAGATGAGCGCGTTCCCGCGAGCTGGGCTCGGCCGCCACCACGCGGCCGGACGGTCCCACCCGCCGGGCGGCGAACAAGGTGTAGTAGCCGTCGTTGGCGCCGACATCGACAAACACCATGCCGGGCTTCAGCACCCGGTCGAGGAAGGCGAACTCGTTGGGCTCGAACGAGCCGCAGACATAGAGACAGAGGCTGTTGTCGTTGCCCAGGGTGAGGTCGACCGTGGTGCCGCTGTGCCAGCGCACGGTGATTGGCACGGCGAGGTCCTTCTCGCGGGCAGCTTCCCACAGGGCGCCGCGCCGGCAGGCCAGCCAGCGCCGCTGGTCGTAGTACTCCTCGGCGAACACCCAGCCCGGCCGCGGCCGCAGGCGGGGCACGCCGGGCGCCAGGCACGCCGCGTAGGTCGAACCGATTGCCGGAGCGTTCACGATCAGCCAGCGACCGAGATTGTCGAGGTGGTAGCCCACACCGGAGCAGATCCGGTCCCATGCGCTGGGGGCGCTGATCGATCGGCGAGCAGTCGTCATTCGTCGGATCGTTCCCCCAGTTTTGCCTTCGCCCCTATGCCGTGTTCGGCTAAACCACCCGTAGGCGAGCGTCAAGCGCCGCCCGTATCTTGCCATAGTCCACCACTAAGGCATTCGCCGTCCGTTGCAGCAACACCGCCGCGGAATATAATATCGGCCCCTCTGTTAAACTGTCGGTGCAATGTCAGCGCTGTTCCTCCGCACCCTTCTCGTCGTCGTCATCACTCTGCTTCCAGCATTTGCTTCGGCCCAGGTGCGCGTGTTGGCGCGCGTCAACGACGACGCCATCACGGATTTCGACCTCCAGCAGCGTGTGCTGTTCGCCATCCGCACCACCGGCCTGCAGGACAGCCCGGACCTGCGCCAGCGCATGTCCGCCCAGCTGCTGCGCCAGATGATCGATGAACGGCTGCAGATCCAGGACGCCAAGCGGCTCGGCCTGAAGGCCACCGACGGCGAGATGCAGCAGCGGTTCAACGACATCGAGCGCGCCGCCGGCATGGGCCGTGGCCAGTTCAAGCAGTACATCCAGAGCACGGGGGTCGCGTTCGACATCGCCGTGCAGCAGATCGAGGCGCAGATCGCCTGGACCAAGATCATCCGCCGCCGTGTTCGTCCGCAGGTCGACGTCTCGGAGACCGAGATCGATGACGCGCTGAGCCGCGCACGCACGAACGTCGGCAAGACCGAATCGCGCGTTGCCGAGATCTTCGTGCCGGTCGACCGGGCCGAACTGGCGGACGAGGCCAAGCGGTCGGCCGACCGCATCGTCGAGCAGCTCAAGCGCGGCGCGCCGTTCGGGGCGGTCGCCCAGCAGTTTTCGCAGGGCGCCACGGCCGCGGCGGGCGGCGAACTCGGCTGGGTCCTGCCCGGCTCGCTCGACCCCAGCCTCGATGCTGCGGTGGAAAAGCTTCCGGTCCGGCAGTACTCCGAGCCCATCCGCGGCACGGCAGGTTGGCACATCCTCTACGTCATCGATCGCCGCCCCTTTGCGGCGGCGCGGCCCGATGACGTGCGCCTCAACCTGACGCAGATGACCCTGCCGCTACCGGTCAACGCCTCGCCCGACGAAGTCGCCAAGGCCACCGCCGATGCCCAGAAGGCCATGGCCGGCGTACGCACCTGCACCGATCTGCATGGCCGGTCGCGCGAGCTCAAGGGCGCCACCTCGGGCGACCTCAGCGGCGTGCGGGTCGGCGACCTGCAGGCCAATCAGCAGATGTTCGAGCAGATCCCGAAGCTGGCCGTCGGCGGCACGGCCGGCCCGTTCCGGGTCGCCGAGGGGCTGCAGGTGGTGGCGCTGTGCAGCAAGGTCGGCGCCGATGGCCTGCCGACCCGCGACGCCATCTCCCAGCAGCTCCTGCTGCAGAAGCTCGAGGGCGCGGGACGCCGCTACATGCGCGACCTGCGCCGCCAGGCCACGATCGACGTCAAGCCATGACCGTCGCCGCGCCGCTCGCCGTCACCATGGGCGAGCCGGCGGGAATCGGCGGTGAACTCAGTCTGAAAGCCTGGTCGATGCGCCGTCAGGGCGACCGACCGTTCTTCGTGCTCGACGATGCCTCGCGGCTCGCCGCGCTGGCCGGCAAGCTCGGGCTCAACGTTCCAGTGCGCGAGCTCGATCGGCCCGCCGATGCCGGACATGTCTTCGCCACCGCGCTGCCCGTGCTGCCGGTGCGCCTGCGCGCCCCGGTGAAGGCCGGCCAGCCCGACCCGGCCAACGCCCCAGCCACGCTGGAGGCCATCGAGCGCGCCGTCGAGCTGGCGCTTGCCGGCGAAATCGCCGGCATGGTGACCAATCCCATCCAGAAGAAGACCCTGCAGGACGCGGGTTTCCGCCATCCCGGCCATACCGAATATCTCGCTGAGCTGGCGGGCGGCGTTGACGTCGCCATGATGCTCGCCTGCCCCGAGCTGCGCGTCGTGCCGGTCACCATCCACCTGTCGCTGGCCGAGGCCGTCCGGGTTCTAGACAGCGACAAGATCGTGCGGGCCGGCCGCTTGGCAGCGACAGGATTGAAGGCTTTGTTCGGTATTGACCGTCCGCGGCTGGCGGTGGCTGCCCTCAATCCGCATGCCGGCGAGCAGGGCTCGATGGGCGATGAGGAAGGCCGCGTGATTGCGCCCGCGATCGAGGCGCTGAAGCGCGACGGCATCGATGCGCGGGGTCCCGCTCCCGCCGACACGCTGTTCCACCCCGCCGCGCGCGCCACCTACGACGCGGTGCTCTGCATGTATCACGACCAGGCGCTGATCCCGATCAAGACGGTGGATTTCGCCGGCGGCGTCAACGTCACGCTCGGCCTGCCCTTCGTTCGGACCTCGCCCGACCACGGGACGGCGCTCGATATCGTCGGCACCGGCCGCGCCGATCCGACGAGCCTGATCGCCGGGCTGCGCATGGCCGACGACATGGCCCGCCGCCGCCGGTCCTGACCGGCGCCGCCGTGGACGGCCTCGCCGGTCTGCCGCCCCTGCGCGAGGTCATCGCGGCCCACGGCCTCGACGCGCGCAAGCGGCTCGGCCAGCATTTCCTGCTCGACCTCAATCTCACCCGGCGCATCGCCCGCGCCGCCGCGCCCCTCGATCAGGGCCTGGTGATCGAGGTTGGCCCCGGTCCGGGCGGACTCACGCGTGCCCTGCTGCTCGAGGGCGCCGGGCGCGTTGTCGCGATCGAGATCGATTCGCGAGCCATTGGCGCCCTGAAAGAGCTGCAGGCGGTCGCCGGCGACCGGCTCCAGCTCGTCGAAGCCGATGCCCTTAAGATCGATCTTGCCACACTCGGGCCACCGCCTCGGCGGATCGTCGCCAACCTGCCCTACAACGTGTCGACCGCCCTGCTGGTCGGCTGGCTGCACCAGGCCGACCAGGTCTGCGACATGGTGCTGATGTTCCAGAAGGAGGTGGCCGACCGGCTGGCGGCCCAGCCGCGCAGCAAGGACTACGGCCGCCTCTCCGTCCTCGCCCAGCATGTCTGCACGGTGCAGCGCCTGTTCGACGTGGCCCCCTCGGCCTTTGTTCCGCCGCCAAAGGTCGTTTCCTCGGTGGTGCGGTTGCGGCCGAGATCCGAGGGCCGCCTGGCTGATTTGCGACCCTTGGAGAGGGTCACCGCTGCAGCCTTCGGCCAACGCCGCAAGATGCTGCGCAGCTCCTTGGGCAGCGCGTTTGCCAGTCCCACGGAGGTTCTGGGCAGGCTGGGTATTCCCCCGACCGCCCGGGCCGAGGAGCTATCCGTGGCCGATTTTGTGCGACTTTCCGAGATGCTTGACAAGTGAGCGCTCACTCATTTATGGTAACGTCATGATCCGCTCCCTGGCCTTCAACGTCTTCTTCTACGTTTTCACCCTGCTGACCGCGGTGGTCGGGATCGTGCTGGTGCCGATCCCCACGCCGGTCGTGCTGCGCACCCTGCTGCGCTGGTGGGCGCGCGCCGTGGTCTGGGGCGCGCGCTGGATCGGCGGCATGCAGGTCGAGATCCGCGGCCGCGCCAACATTCCCGCGCGCGGCCCCGCCCTGCTCGCCAACAAGCATCACAGCGAGAGCGACGGCATCTTCCTTGCCGCCCTCATCCCCGGCATCGCCTTCGTCGCCATGCAGGAGCTGTTCCGCTATCCGCTGATCGGCGCCATCCTCTATCGCCTGCAGATGATCCGCGTCGACACCTGTGGCGGCGGCAAGGAACGCGAGCATCTCGCCGAGTTCGCCAAGCGCGCCACCGACAGCAGCCGCCACATCGCGATCTATCCCGAGGGCAACTTGATGGCGCCGGGCGAGCGCGAGCGCTACCGCTCGGGCATCTACTACCTCTATCGCGATCTCAACCTGCCGGTGACGCCGGTCGCGACCTCGCTCGGCCTGCTGTGGAACCGCCGCGATTGGCGCAAGAAGGCGGGCCGCTGCGCCATCGAATTCCTGCCGGCGATCGAGACCGGTCTGGACAAGCAGACCTTCATGCGCCGCCTGGAGGAGACCATCGAGACGGCGAGCGATCGCCTGATCGCCGAGTTCTCCGGCCGGCCCTACACGCCTTCCGAGCTCGTGCTGCGCTCGCAGGGCCAGACCGGCATCGGGCAGCCGATCACCGCCCCTCGCGCAGCCCTTTGACGAACACCGACATGCCGACCTGACGCTCGCGCTTCAGCCGCTCGGCCGTCAGGATCGCCTTGAGGTTGGTCAGGCTGGTGCCGATGTCGCGGTTGACCACAACGTAGTCGTACTCGGCCCAGTGGCTCATCTCGTCGGCGGCCTTGGCCATGCGCTGGGCCACGATTTCCTTGGGATCCTGGGCGCGCGTCAGCAGGCGCTTCTCGAGATCCCGCGTCGAGGGCGGCAGGATGAAGACCGTGACCAGGTCGGCGCGGCCCTTGTCGCGCAGCTGCTGCGTGCCCTGCCAGTCGATGTCGAACAGCACGTCGCGACCATCGGCCAGCGCCTCGTCGACCGGCGCCTTGGGCGTGCCGTAGTAGTTGGCGAAGACCTCGGCATATTCGAGGAACTCCTTGCGCTCGATCATGCCGCGGAAGGTCGCCGTATCGACGAACCGATAGTCGACGCCGTCGCGTTCGCCGGGCCGCTTCGGGCGCGTCGTGCACGAGACGCTGAGCTGGATCTGCTTGTCGTTGTCGAGCAATTGGCGCGACAGCGTCGTCTTGCCGGCGCCCGACGGCGACGACAGGACGAGCATCAATCCACGTCGCTGGATCGCCGACGTGCCATTGTCATTCGACATTCTGGACCTGCTCCCGCAGGCGCTCGATGGCGCCCTTCAGATCGATGCCGATGCGCGTCAGCTCGATGTCGGCCGACTTCGAGCAGAGCGTGTTGGCCTCGCGATTGAACTCCTGGCAGAGGAAATCGAACTTGCGGCCGACCGGATTGTCCGGCCGCGCGTCGGCCAGCAGCGTGCGCGCCTGGGCGATGTGGGCAGCCAGCCGGTCGAGCTCCTCGCGGACGTCGGCCTTGCCGACCAGCAGCGCGACCTCCTGGGCGAAACGCTCCTCGGACAGAGGCGGCGCGCGGTCGAGCAGTTCGGCCAGCTGGGAGTCGAAGCGGGCGCGCACCGTGCCGACCTGGGCCGAGGCGCGGTCGGCCGCCCGTTTGCACAATTCCTCGATCTCGCCGACATGGCGGTCGATCACGACGGCAAGCGCGCGGCCTTCGGCGGCGCGGGCGGCGGCCAATGCCTTCAGGGCCTCGTCGAGGGTGCCGGACAGCGCGCGGTCGAGGACGGCCAGCGCCTCCTCGCCTTCCACTGCCGCGTCCTCCTCCTCGATGACGCCGCGCACGCGCAACAGGCCGTCGGCCGTCGGCGCGGCCGCACCGGTGCCCTTGCGGACTTCCTCGACCAGACCCGCCAGCTCGGCCAGCAGGGCGCGATTGATGCGCAGCGGCTTGCCTTGCTGCTCGCTGGCGATGGTGAGCGTAAGCGAGACGTTGCCGCGCTTCAGGCGGCTGCCGATGGCGGTGCGGGCGGGGTTTTCCAGCCGGTCGAAGCCCTGCGGCACGCGGCAGCGGATTTCCAGGTTGCGGCCGTTGACGCTGCGCGCCTCCCAGACCCAGCGCCGCCGTTCATCCGATCCCTGCGCCCGGGCGTAGCCGGTCATGCTTGCAATCAAAAATCCACTCCGAGATCCGCTCCACTGGCCGCGTCGCGGCGAGGCACTCTAGTATCGGCCCCAGGCGCATACAACGCGCTCCGCCGGAAGGTTATCCCATGAAAAGTTTCTCAGGCATTGTCATCACCGGCGCATCGAGCGGCATCGGCGAGGCCTTGGCACTCGACTACGCAGCGCCCGGCGTGGCGCTTGCCTTGACCGGCCGCGATGCCGGCCGTCTCGAGGCGGTCGCCGCCGCCTGCCGCGCCAAGGGCGCAACGGTCATGGCCGACACGGTCGACGTCATCGACCGCGACCGATTTGCCGCCTGGCTCACCGCCTTCGACGATTCCCACCCCGTCGACCTGCTGATCGCCAATGCCGGCATCTCGATCGACAAGGACAATTCCTCGCTCGATGACTTCTCCATCATCCGCCGGACCTTCGACGTCAATGTCGGCGGCGTGCTCAACACCGTCGAACCGCTGCTGTCGCGCCTGATCGCCCGCAAGCGCGGCCAGATCGCCGTGGTGGCCTCGCTGGCAAGCTTCATCGGCCTGCCCTATTCGGCCTCGTACAACGCCAGCAAGGCCGCCGTGCGCGTGTGGGGCGAGAGCATCCGCTATGTGCTGAAGAAGAGCGGCATCGGCGTCAGCGTCGTCTGCCCCGGCTTCGTCGTCAGCCGCATGACCGCGAACGCGCCCTTCCCCATGCCGTTCCTGATGACCTCGGCGCGAGCCTCGTCGATCATCCGCCGCGGGCTCGAGCGCAATCACGCCCGCATCGCGTTTCCCATCGGCACCAAGGCCGCGGTGTGGCTCGGCCAGTCCCTGCCCGGCCGCTGGACCGCCCGCCTGCTCGGCGCCTAGCCCGCCTCGTCACTTCATCTGGTTGGTGAGCAACGCCGCGGCGCCGCCCTGCTCCTTGCCGTACTTCAGCAAGGCCGCGCGGCCGCCGGCGGCGTAGGCCGCGACCGCGCCCAACAGCCGCTTGAGCTGCTCGGGGCTCGAGCGGTCGAACTTGCAATAGGCGCCGCGCGTCAGCTTGGCGATCTGCGGGAACAGCCGCGAGGCCACGCGATCGTCGCCCTCCTGGAAGACGAAGACCGGCAGGCCGAGCAGACCGAGCTGGCCCGCCTCGTGGCCGACCTCGTCGACATCCTCCTCGCAGCAGTCGCCCACGAACACCACGGCGTCGAGGCGGCTCTCGCGCTGCTGCTCGGCGGCGTAGCGCAGCAGGCGGGCGATCTGGGTGCGGCCGGCCAGGCAGCGCACCGCTCCCATCAGGCGCGCCAGCTCGCGGCCATCGGCCGTCCAACGACTGACCTTGAACTCGTCGAAGCCGCGGTAGAAGGCCAACCTGACCTCGATGCCGCCGATTTCGCTGGCGGCGACGAACATCTCGCCCTGCTGGGTCGAGGCCACGTCCCAGGTCGGCTCGCGGCTGGCCGTGGCATCCATGGCGAACAGCAGCCGCCCGCGCCCGCCGCCTCCTGCCGCCTTCGGCGGCAGGCTGGCCACTTCGCGCGTGAAGGCATCCACCGCGGACGGGGTCGCCGCCGTGCCCTTGGTCGGTCCAACTTCGGATTTCCTGGCCACCGCGACATGCAAGGAAAGACGGACGCCCTTGTCAATTGCTCGTCGACGCGGCGGGCAATTTTGGCGCGGTGACGGGCAGAGCCGGACACGCTATGAGGACCGGCGCAAATCAGGCCCCCCAAAGACCCCGACGTCAAAAATAGCTCGCCCCGCTCCAATGAAAGTCGCGTTGAACCTCGTACTGATCGTTGTTGCGTCACTTCTGTGTCTGTTCGCTGTGGAGGGCCTCACACGCCTCGTTCTCGACGACGGCATGCTGTACGAGCTCGAAATGTGGAAGTACGCGCGCGAGGTGAAGATGCGCGATGCGCGGCCCGACCTCGGGCATCGCCATCGGCCGCAGGCCGAAGCCAGGCTGATGGGCGTCGATGTCCGGACCGACAGCCGCGGCCTGCGCGGACCGGAGATCGCCGACAAGGCGGCTGCCGGCACGGCCCGCATCGCCTTCGTCGGCGATTCGATCACCATGGGCTGGGGCGTCGCCGAGAAGGAGACCTTCACGCACCAGGTCATCGAAGGGCTGCTCAAGGCCGGCCGCAAGGTCGACGGCTTCAACCTCGGCGTCGGCAACTACAACACCCTGCAGGAGCTCTCGCTGTTCCGCGAGGTCGGCGCGCCGCTCAGGCCCGACATCATCGTGCTCGCCTACTTCATCAACGATGCCGAGCCGCTGCCGTCCTATTCCGACACCGCTTGGATCGCCACGCATTCGGCGGCCTGGGTGGTGGCGGGCTACCGGTTCGATTCGCTGTTTCGCCAGTTCGGCGAGGCGCCCGACTGGAAGCGCTACTACCGCGACCTCTATGAGCCCAAGGCCAAGGGCTGGCTGCAGACGCAGAAGGCGCTGGGCGACTTTGCCGCGACCGCGCGCGAGCTGGGCGCCAAGCTCATCGTCTTCAACATCCCCGAGCTGCGCGAGCTGAAACCCTATCCCTTCGCCGACATCACGGCCAAGGTCCGCGCCGTCGTCGAAAAGGACGGTGCGCCCTTCGTCGACCTCCTGCCGACCGTCGAGAACGTCGATCCGGCGAGCCTCTGGGTGACGGTGCCCGATCCGCATCCCAACGGCAAAGCGGAGATCATCTTCGCCCAAGGCATGATCCCCAGCCTGCTGCCGATGCTGGACGAGCTCTGCCGCACCAAGGGCAAAGGCTGCTGACCGAAGCATAGGGAAGCCGTGAAAGCACAACGCTTCTTCTGGCCCCTCACCCTCGTCCTGGTGCTCGGCGCGGCGCTCGCGGGCAGCGAGGCGATCGCCTCGTTCATCGTGCCGTCCTGGCCCGCGCGCGACATGCGGCCGATCGAAGTCGTGCCCTTGCCCGACGTCGCCTACAACGACTGGGCGCTGCGCGACCGGCCACGATCGTTCGAGCGTCCTGCGGACGTGCGCTTTCGCTCCATCCTGGTCGGCGACAGCTTCCTGGAAGGCGTCTTCCTGCGCGCACCGCTGTCGGCTTTGGTCGAGCAGCGCCTGGCCGCGGCCGGCCAGACAGACGCGGAGGCGATCAATTTCGGTGTCTCGGCGACCGGACCGCGCCACTACTATTATCGCATCAAGAACATCGGACTGGCATTGAAGCCGG
>DATGZZ010000035.1:0-2833 GCA_035296945.1 Reyranella sp. | reverse complement strand
GCGATCTTGAGGAAGTTCTCCAGGATCTTGTGGCCGTGCTCCGAGGCGATGCTCTCGGGATGGAACTGCACGCCGTGGATGGGCAGCGACTTGTGGCGCAGGCCCATGATGATCTCGCCGGTTTCGGCGGTGACTTCGAGGTCCGCAGGAAAGCCCGCGCGGTCGACGACCAGCGAATGGTAGCGCGTCGCCTGGAACGGCGAGGGCACGTCCTCGAACACGCTCTGGTTCTTGTGGTCGATGCCCGACAGCTTGCCGTGCATGGGCGTGGGCGCGCGCACCACCTTGCCGCCGAAGACCTGCCCGATCGCCTGGTGGCCGAGGCAGACGCCGAGCAGCGGCATCTGCGCCTTGGCAGCGGCTTTGATCAGATCCATGCAGATTCCGGCTTCGTTGGGCGTGCAGGGACCAGGCGACAGCACGATGCCTGCGGGTTTCAGCGCCATCGCCTCGTCGACGGTGATCTGGTCGTTGCGGTGCACGACGCAGCGCGCGCCCAGATCGCCCAGGAAGTGGACGAGATTGTAAGTGAAGCTGTCATAATTATCGATCAACAGAAGCACGGCACGACTCCTTGAGGCAGCAAATATAGAGGTCGAGCGCCGAGCCCGCGACTCTCAATCTTCATCGCCAGTGCCGATTGACTTCCGTGCAACGGCCCGGTCGAGGCGATACGGTGATGGCGGCACGAGGGGAGTTCATTGCCGGATCCGCTGCAAACGTCCAGGCTGCTCGAGCGGCAAGTGAACGTGCTCGAGATGATCGCGCGCGACGCGACGCTCGACGACGTCCTGGGAAGGATCTGCCGCCTGGCCGAGTCGTTCGCGCCCGGCAGCATGGCAGGCGTCACTGTGCTCGATCGCGGCGGCATGACCTTCGAGCATTGCGTGATGCCGTCGGCACCGAGCTTCGCGGCGGGCATTGCCGCCGTCGAGGTCGGGCCGCCGCACGCCGGCACCTGCGCCGCCGCGGTCTTCGGGGGCGCGCCGGTCTCCAGCAGCGACGTCGAGAACGATGAGCGCTTCGATCCGTTGTGGCGCAAGCTCAACACCGACCACGATGTGCGTGCCATCCGCTCGCGGCCGGTCTGTTCGGCCGACGGTCGGGCGCTGGGCAGCTTCTTCGTCGCCTACAAGGACGGCGTGCCCGACCCATGGCCCGAGGAGATCGAAGCGGTCGGTGCCCGGCTCGCCGGTCTCGCGCTCGACCGTCATCGGGCAACGGAGCGCCAGAAGCTGATCGTGGGCGAGATGCAGCATCGGCTGAAGAATCTGTTCGCCGCGGTGCTGTCGATCGCCGCACAGACCTCGCAGGGCGGCGCAACCACCGCGGAGTTCCTGAAGGCCTTCGAAGGCCGCGTCCTGGCGCTCGCCAACGCCCACGACCTGCTGACGCGCGACGAATCGGCCGACCTGGCCGAGCTCACGCGCCGCATCGTGGCGCCGTTCGCGGGCGACGAATCGGTCGAGATCACGGGCCAGCCCTTCAAGGTAGCGCCGTCGGCCGTGGTGCCGTTCAGCCTGGTGCTGCACGAGCTCGCCACCAACGCCGCCAAGTACGGTGCGCTGTCGAACAGCGCGGGCCGCGCGCGTGTGTCCTGGAAGTCCTATCGCGGCGAGAACGGCGAGCGGCGCTTCAAGTTCAAGTGGGAGGAAACCGGCGGCCCGCGCGTCGCGCCGCCCGGGCGCAGCGGCTTCGGCACGCTCCTGATGAAGCAGGCGTTCGCCGACGTCGAGGGCCAGTCGCGGCTGGTCCATGCGCCCGAAGGCTTGCGCTTTCGCATCGACGCGCCGATGAGCGGCCGGCTCGGCCGCCTGCACGAGGCCTCGAAAACCTCGTAGCCGCCTTGCCGCACCGTTACGGTAATGTGACGGTCGCAAGACAACGAAGAAACGAAACTTGGTCGTCGAACCCCTGATCGTCGGGCTGCTACTGCTGGCCGGCCTGATGCACGCGTCGTGGAACGCGATCCTGAAGTCCGACACGTCGGACCGGCTCACGACCTTCGGCGTCATCATGACGACGGGCACGCTGATGGGCCTGGTCGCCGTGCCGTTCCTGCCGGCGATCGAGCCGGGCGCGTGGAAATACCTCGCCTCGTCGGTCGCAATCCACGTCCTCTATTATGTGTTCCTGCTAAAAGCCTATTCGTACGGCGACCTCAGCCACACCTATCCGATCGCCCGCGGACTGGGGCCGCTGCTGGTGGCGCTGGTCTCCGGCCGCTTCATCGGCGAGCACCTGCGGGCCCAGGACATCGTCGGCGTCGTGCTGCTGAGCTGCGGACTGATCGCGCTCGCCATGCCGCTCAGGTCGGTGGTGCCGCGCCCGGGCGGTCGGCACGGGCTTGCGACGCTGTTCGCCGTGCTGACGGGCATCACCATCGCGGGCTACATCATCGCTGATGGCCTCGGCGTGCGCGCCGCCGGCCCGACCTTCGAGCACCGCCTGTCCTACATCGCCTGGCTGTGCGTGGTCGAAGGGCCGTGGTTGCTGGTGCTGGCGGTGGCGCTCCGGCCGCGCACGGTGTGGATGCATCTGCGCAAGACCTGGTGGCGCGGCGTGATCGGCGGCCTGATTGCCAACACGGGCTACGGCATCGCGATCTACGCGCTGGTCCTGGGGCCGATGGCCCATGTTGCCGCGCTGCGCGAGACCTCGGTGCTGTTCGGCGCCCTGATGGGCACGCTGCTGCTGGGCGAGCCGTTTGGCCGCAGGCGCGTGGCGGCAGCGGCGGTGATCGTGATCGGCCTCGTGCTGATGAACGGCCCGCAGCTCATTTGAGAATCCGCAGCTCGACCTCGAGCGCGGGATGCGATCGAGACGCAGCTCG
>DATGZZ010000034.1:0-5062 GCA_035296945.1 Reyranella sp. | reverse complement strand
CCGAGATGTGCTTCCACCAGTTGAGGGGCAGCCGCTGTCGGCAATCATCGCACGGCTGGGCCCGCCCGATTCGCAGCAGCATGTCGACGGCCGCATTGCCTATGTCTGGACGGTGGAGACCCGCGCGCCGGCGACGCCGGTGCCGTCGACCCGGGTCAGCTACGCGGACGGCCGGCCCAACACCATCGACACGCTGAGCTATCCCGATCCGCCGCGCATGGAGCGCTGCACGTTGCGCGCCTTCGTCGACGGCGCCGGCAACGTCACCTCGACCGAGTGGCAGGGCAGTAATGCCGGCTGCTACGACGCCCAGCAGAAGCTGGCTGGAAAAGGATGAACGACGACGTCTGGCTGTTCTCCTACGGCACGCTGCAGCAGGAAGACGTCCAGCTCGCCACCTTCGGCCGCCGGCTCGACGGCCGTGCCGACGCACTGCCGGGCTATGCGACGTCGCTGTTCGAGATCACGGACGCGGACGTGATCGCGACCAGCGGCAAGACTCACCATCTGATGGCGCGTCCGACCGGCAATCCGGCCGACGAGGTCGCGGGTGTCGCTTTCCGCATCACGCCCGCCGAGCTCGCGGCGGCGGACACCTACGAGGTGTCGGCCTACAAGCGCATCGCCGCGCGATTGAAGTCGGGGCTCGAAGCGTTCGTCTACGTCGCCGCCTGACTACTTCTCCTTGACCGCCAGCACCGCCCAAGCCGCGTCGGCGAAGAAGCGGACATGGTCGGAAAGGTCACCGGTGAAGCGGCCGTAGACCTTGTACGTTGCGGCTTGCATCACGACGCCGATCGCCGAAGCGGCGACGAGGTCGATGTTGCGCTTCGGGATCTCGCCCGCCTTCATCGCCTGGCTGATCACGTCGCGCACGACCGTCACCGGATTGGCCATGTCGTCGGGCACCTGGATCAGGAAGGAGTGCTGATTGAGCAGGTGATAGGCGAACAGCGTCCAGTCGCGGTCGGCCCATTCGCAATAACAGCGCACGATCGCCTCGATCCTGGCGCGCAATCCCTTGGCCGGCCGCTGCGCTTCGGCCAGCGCCTCGGCCAGCCCCTGGTGATGGCGCAGGAAGAGATCGAGCGCCAACTGCTCCTTGCTCGGGAAGTAGCGGTAGATCGTGCCCTCGGCGACCGAGGCCGCCATGGCGATCTCCTTGGTCGTCGTTTCCGCGACGCCGCGCGCCACGAACAGCGTCAGCGCGGCGCGCTCGAGTCGCGCTTTGGTGTCTTCGGCCTTGCCCATGCCGGCCAGTCTATGAGGGAGCGCTCACTTGGAAAAGCGCCATGGCACCCTGAACGAGCTGGCCAAGCGGGTTCCTCCCTCGGGGGACCAGATCCACACGCAGAGCAGGCCCAGCAGGAAGCCCGTCGGAACATCGACGAAGTGGTGCTGGTAGGTCGTCAGCACCGACGCACCGACCAGCAGCGCTGCCATGGCCGTTACCGGCAACGTCCATCGTGGCAGCACCCGACTGTAGAGGTCGAAGAGGATGGTTGTCGTCGCTATGTGCAGCGACGGTGCCTGATTGAACGGCATGTCGAACACGTGAAGGAGATCGAACAACAGGCCGAATTCCCCCATCGTCTGCGGCCTGGAGAAAGTCAGCCGCAGTGGGAAGATGATGAAGCAGGCGACGGCGACGAGCTGGGCGGTGAGCAGCCGCCGCGCGTGACAGTCGAGTTCGGCGCGGTTGCGGCATACATAGAAGGACAGGGCGAAGAAGACGTGCGTGCCCAAATAGGGGATGATCGTCCAGGTCAGGAATGGAATGCCGTGCTCCCAGTCGAACACGATGGCCGGCACGTCGCCGCGCTGGCTGGCGAGCCAGTTCGAGACCCCATAGGTCAGGTAAAAAAATACCGTGAGCGCCACCAGCCAACCGGTTGCCCGTCGCCATGGCCGACCTATGGACGGGGCCTTGGTGTCCGCGGCCTTGCCCATGAGCGCCAGTCTATGAGGCGACGCTCACTTGGCAAGAGCACATCCAAGATTGTCGCGAACCGCCGGTCGATGGCCGCCTGCCTGCTCTCGACCGCGACCAATTTGGGAAAGCGCCGGCGCAGCAGGACGGTGCCGTGCGATTGCCGTCCATGGGCTGCGATTATCCGGTCCGCGTACAGGTCAATGGCGATGCTGCAGCCCCCCAGCACCGTCGGCACGCCAGCGCCGACGGCTGTGATAAGGCCCCAGATCCGAACCGATCCGAGAGTCACTTGCGCCTCAACCCGCCATCGGCGGCTTGAGCTGGTAGGTCTGCAGGAGCTGCTCGGTCTTCGCCTCCTCGATCCGCTGGTGCAGGCGCTGCGCCTCATGTCGGTCGCGCAGGAGCTTGGCTAGGGTGAAGCACGAGCCCATCAGGAAGAAGGTCGACATCGTGAAATAGGCATGGATCCACGCCTCACCGGGAATCATGGTGATGCCCACTGCCATCATCGCCAGCGCAACGACGAACGACGTGTAGGAATAGAGCGCCCAGCCAGGCGAATCGGAATGCATGATCGTCTCCTTTGGTGTTCAGCGAGGTGTCGATGACGGGTCGTCCGAAGCACGCGCTTTCAGGCGGGCGAGGACGGCGTCGGCAGTATGCGGTGCGGGCTCGGCGATGCCGGCTTGCGAGAGCTTGTCGCGCAAGGCAGTGCCGTCCTTCTCCGCAGCCAGGAGCTCGGCCGCGGCCTCGCGGTCGGCGGCGTCGCCCTGGAGTTCCTTGATGCGCGCCAGCGTCTCTTCCGCAGCGGCGAGCGCGCCCTGCAGGCCGGCGCCGCTTTGCGCCAGCGCCCCCGTGGCGCGCTGCAGCGCCATCCGCGACCGCGCCGCCAGCCATTCGCGGCGGATTTCAGCGATCCGTGCATCGGCCTTGGCGATTCCGGCACGCAGGCCGGCGATGTGGCGCCGCGTCGCCTCCAGGCTTTGGCCGTAGCGCTCGCGCTCGGCCTCGGCCGCCGCCACGACCTCGGCACACTGGCGGGCCAGGGCATCGTCGTCCTTGGCCAGCGCTTTGAGGACGTACGCCTCGTATTCACCCACGCGCTCGCCAGCCGCGTCGTGACTGCGCCGGTCAGCCATTTCGCGGGCCATCAGGCCGGTGAGATCGCGCGTCGCCTGAGCAACGCCGGCCGCGGCGTCGCGCAGCTCCTGCTCGAGGATTTTCAGCGCATGACCGTCGATCACCGCCTGCGTGGCGTCGGTCTCGTAGGCGCGGAAGAGGGTGAAAAGCTTGCGGACGAACATCGGCTTCACTCCCCGAACCAGCGCCAGTCGACGACGCAGCCCTGATCGAGCGGGACAGCGGCCTCGCTCCACAGCTCGAGAAAGACGGCAAAGGCCTTGCGGATGAACATGCGACCCTCCTTGGAAATGAGCGCATGCTCATTATATAAGTGAGTAATCACTTACTTTCAAGCACCTTCTAAGCTCCGGATTTGTCACGGGTTTTCCCGGTGGACGCCGCCGGGGAGGCCTCCTAAGGTCGCCCACCCAGACGATCCCTGTGGAAGAGACCGCTGCTCGACAGCGGCGCCGAAGGAGCAACCGGCCCCGGAAACTCTCAGGCAAAAGGACCGCAGGAGGATGGGTCTCTGGAAAGTGACGGGCTCCCGAACGGGAGCGCGTCCACCGACGAAGTAAGCCGGCAACGGCGAATCTTTCAGGTCTCCGGACAGAGGGGGTCGCAGGCGGCGCAGTCCTTGCGTCGGACCACGCGACTCTGGAGACCTTCTTGGGCGATTCCCTCAAACGCACACCGCTATACGACCTGCATCGCGAGCTCGGCGCGCGGCTCGTGCCTTTCGCCGGCTACGAGATGCCGGTGCAATACCCGACCGGCATCCTGGCCGAGCACGCGCAGACGCGGACGGCGGCGGGCCTGTTCGACGTCTCGCACATGGGACAGGTGCGGCTGACGGCCAAGCCCGGACAGAACGCGGCCAAGGCAATCGAGGCGCTGGTGCCGGGCGACATCACGGGCCTGGCTCCCGGCCAGCAGCGTTACACGCAGCTCACCAACGATGACGGCGGCATCCTCGACGATCTGATGATCACCAGCACCGGTGATCACCTGCTGATGGTGTTCAACGCCGCCTGCAAGGACTCAGACCTCGCGCACGTGCAGAAACACCTGGCCGCGACCTGCGAGATCGAGCCGATGTTCTCCCGCGGGCTTTTGGCCCTGCAGGGGCCACAGGCCTCGCAGGTGCTGGCGCGGCTGGCCCCGCAGGTCGCGTCGATGAAGTTCATGACCGGCGCCTTCTTCGTCATCGACGGCGCGCGCTGCTACGTCACGCGCTCGGGCTACACCGGCGGCGACGGCTTCGAGATCTCCACGCCGGCCGACGCCACCGACGCCATCGCCCGCAAGCTTTTAGGCCAGCCCGAGGTCAAGCCGATCGGGCTCGGCGCACGAGATTCGCTGCGCCTCGAAGCGGGCCTCTGCCTTTACGGCCACGACATCGACACCACGACCACGCCGATCGAGGCGGGCCTGTTGTGGAGCATCGGCAAGGAACGCCGTACAGGTGGTAGCCGAGGGGGCGGCTTCCCGGGCGCCGCCGTCATCCAGAAGCAGATCGCGGAGGGCGCGCCGCGCAAGCGCGTCGGCCTGCTGCCCGAAGGCAAGGCGATAGCCCGCGAGGGCGCAGAGATCGCCATTGGAGCCAAGACTGTCGGCAAGGTCACGTCGGGTGGCTTCGCGCCGACCCTCGGGCGTGCTGTGGCCATGGGCTACGTCGAGCGTGCCCACTCAGCCAACGGCACCAAGGTCGATCTCGTCGTGCGCGGCAAGCCCGTGCCGGCCGAGATCGTGCCCATGCCTTTCGTCAAACACGCCTACTACCGCGGATAGGAGCTTTCAGATGGCCGACACCAGGTACACCAAGGAACACGAATGGCTCCGCGTCGACGGCGATGTCGGCACCATCGGCATCACTGAGTACGCGCAGGAGCAGCTGGGCGACGTGGTGTTCGTCGACGTGCCGCAGGCTGGCCGCAAGGTCGCCAAGGGCGAGGCCTGCGCCGTGGTCGAATCGGTGAAGGCGGCGTCCGACATCTACGCCCCGGT
>DATGZZ010000033.1:0-17896 GCA_035296945.1 Reyranella sp. | reverse complement strand
CGCTGGTCGCGAGCCTCACGGAGAACGGCGTCAACGCGCCGATCTACACGTCGGTATCGACGCGGTGCGGCATCTCGTGGAACGCCGACAATCCCATCGCTCGTGCGCAGCGCAGCCTGGCTCGGGACAAGCGCGTTCATGTGGCGGCCGACACCGATGCCCTTCTCGCCCCGGAGGATCGCGACGACACCTGCCACCTTTCGGAAAGCGGCCAGCGCAAGGTGGCAACGGCTTATGCCCGCGCCATCAGAAATGTCCGAAACGCTCCCTGAAAAGCCGCGTTCAGCTCGCTTTGACGTCGATGTGGCCCGAGAGATCGAGGTCGGACCTGCCGCCACACGTCCGCATGGTCACCGTGCCGGAGCCGCCCACCTTAGCGAGCAAGCCAGCGCCATCGGGACGCCTGCCGCGGCGTTGAGCACAGGTCCCTTGTTCTCGACTAAATAGGTTTGCGAGATATTCAGGTCGCGCGGTTGCTGGTAGGTGATCACGCTCTGTGTCTCGATGCCGGCATTGCCGGTCTTGCGCATCTGGCCGCCGAAGATCGAGATGGCCGAGACCATGCCCATATCGTCCTTCGGTCTATCGTAATGTCATGCCGTTGCGTCCATTGTCTGCACATGTCACGGCGTGACACTCGCCCTCGAACACGCTGCCGTCGAAGAACAGGCCGTCCCTGGCGAAATGCTCGACGTCGAGATCGATGAATTTTAACGACTAGATCCAGCTCTGGTTGGTCAGGCAGATCAAGCCGATGGCGTCGAGCACCGGGCTGTCAGCGACGATCGTCCCGTGCAGGAACTTCATGCCAGCGCGATGTTCTTGGTACGCGGGGATGCGGATGGCCCGTTTTGAGGCATCGTTGGAGTCGGCGATCAGCCGCGCGCCGTTCAGGTCAAGCCCCGGCCCGACCACGTTTGCGTGACCTCGATCACGATCGGCCGCTTCAACCGCACGTTTCCGCCCGTCCAGTTGGGCACCTCAGCGGGCGCGAAGGCCGCGCGCAGGACACCTTCGAAGTCGCGCTGGTCAGCACGGCCCTGGCCTGACGCTCCGGGCGCGGAACAGAGGACGGTGGCCGCCGACGCGGCTGCTACGACACCACGCCTTGTCCTGTTCACACTAGCCTCCCTAGTGGCGATTCCCCCTCTTTTCGCACCGCGCGAGCCTGATGCTGGGTGTTCAACCTGTGGCGGCACGGCGTTCGCGGGGCATTGCTTGGTCACAGGCCGGGCCTCCGGCATGCTCTAGAGTCGTGTCGGACGCCCATTGTGCTCAGGAGGCCCATGGTAGACTCAACCGACGGGAGGCAGCGCGGCTTGGCCTGCTGCCGGTCCTGTTCAAGCAAGCATCTGACGGTGTTTCTGGATCTCGGTCGGCAACCGTTGGCCAACGCGTTGCTGAACGAGCATGAGCTCGAGCAGCCGGAGCCGCGCTTCCCCCTGCAGCTGGCCTTCTGCCACGACTGCGGCCTGGTGCAGGTGACGGAGACGATCCCGCCCGACGTGTTGTTCGGTCGCGACTACCCCTACTTCTCGTCGTTCTCGCCTGCGCTGCTCCGGCACAGCCGCGAGCATGTCCAGCGCATCCTGCAGGAGCGGCGACTCGGCCCAGCGAGCCTGGTGGTCGAGGTCGCCAGCAACGACGGCTACCTGCTGCAGAACTTCATCGATGCGGGTGTTCCTGTCCTCGGCGTCGACCCCGCGGCGGGTCCGGTCGCCAGCGCCCGCGAGCGCGGCGTGCCGACGCTTCACGCTTTCTTTGGCGCGGCGATTGCGCGCGAGCTCGCCGCCAAGGGCCAGCGCGCCGACATCATGATCGCCAACAACGTCGTGGCCCATGTTGACGGCATCAACGATTTCATCGAAGGCTTCGCGATCCTGCTGAAGGACGATGGCATCGCCCGTATCGAAGTTGCCTACCTGCGCGACATGATCGAGAAGTGCGAGTTCGACACGGTCTATCACGAGCACCTGTTCTACTGGTCGATTTCGGCGATGGAGCGGCTGGTGGCGCGTCACGGACTGCAGTTGAACGACGCCGAGCGCCTGCCGATCCATGGCGGCTCGATCCGCTTCACGCTCAGCCGGCGCCCCGGCAGGAGCCGGCTTCTCGAGGCGCTGCTGGCGGAGGAGGCCGCGCTGGGAATGGGCGACATCGCCTACTACGTCTCGTTCGCCGCGCGGGTCGAAGAGCTGCGCAGCGCCTTGCGTGAATCGGTCCGGCAGATTCGCGCCGACGGTCGCCGCCTTGCCGCCTACGGTGCCGCCGCCAAGGGCGCGACCCTGCTGAACTACATGGAATTCAAGCCGGGGGTCATCGAGTACGTCGTCGACCGCAATCCAGCGAAGGTCGGCAAGTACCTCCCCGGCGTGAAGCTGCCGATCCGCCCCGTCGAAATGCTCGCCCAGGATAAGCCGGACTACGTGCTGGTGCTGGCCTGGAACTTTGCCCGGGAGATCATCGGGCAGAACCAGGACTACACCAGCGCTGGCGGCAAGTTCATCCTGCCGGTCGAGGAACGGCCGAGCCTGTGACGCCGCCGGACGCCGGGTCTGCCGCCAGCCTCGGCCAGGCCATGCACGGCTTCGTGCGTGAGCTCTTTCCGCTCTGCCGCAGCATCACCGGCGATGGCCTGCGCCAGACGCTTCGTATGGTCGCCGACCGCATCCCGCTTCAGCTGCACGAGGTCGCCAGCGGCACGCCCGTGCTCGATTGGGTGGTGCCGCCGGAATGGCACATCCGTGGTGCCCGCATCGAGACCCTGGCCGGCGCCCCCGTGGTCGATTTTGCCGACTGCAATCTCCATGTCGTGAGCTACAGCACGCCCGTCGATGCCGTGGTGTCGCGCGAGGAACTCGCTGCCCACGTCCACACCTTGCCGGACCAGCCCGATCTCGTGCCCTACCGCACCGGCTACTACGCCGAGCGCTGGGGCTTCTGTCTGTCGCACCGCGTCTGGGAGTCGATGCGCGATCCGCAGTACCGGGTCCGCATCGACAGCACGCTGGCGCCCGGTTCGCTGACCTACGGCGAGCTCGCGATCACCGGCCGCGAATCGGCCGAGGTGCTGGTCTCCGTGCATTGCTGCCATCCCAGCCTCGCCAACGACAACCTCTCGGGCATCGCCGTGGCCACCGAGCTCGCCCGTCATCTGCTGCTGAGCGACAATCGCCTGAGCTATCGCTTCTTGTTCATTCCCGCCACCATCGGCTCGCTGACCTGGCTGGCGCATCACGAGAATGTCGTGCCGCGCATCGCGCACGGCCTGGTGCTGAGCTGTGTCGGCGATGCCGGGCCGTTCCACTACAAGCAAAGCCGCCGCGGCGATGCCGCCATCGACCGTATTGTCGCCCATGTGCTGGCGCGCCGCGGGCAGGACCACCGCATCCTGCCCTTCTCCCCCTTCGGCTACGACGAGCGGCAGTATTGCTCGCCGGCCTACGACCTGCCCGTCGGCTGCTTCATGCGCTCGCCCAACGGCACCTTTCCGCAATACCACACGTCGGCCGACAATCCGGGGTTCGTCACCCCGGCTGCGCTGGAAGAGAGCCTCGACGTCCTGGTCGACGTGACACGCGTCCTCGAGCACGACCGTGTCTTCGAGCGCGTCGATGGCCGCGGCGAGCCGCAGCTCGGCCGGCGCGGCCTCTATCGTGCGATCAGCGGCCAGAAGGACCACGCCGAAGCGCAGATGGCCCTGCTCTGGGTCCTGAACCAGGCGGACGGCTGCCATTCGCTGTTCGACATCGCCCAGCGCTCCGGCGTCGGCTTTGATCGGCTTGCTGCGGCGGCCGGGTTGGCCGAACAGGCCGGGCTCATACGGCCTGTCGCCGCTCCCCCGAAGAAAGACTGACCCAGTCTCTGGTCTGGGCGGCTTCCTCGGCGGCGGCGATCATGCGCTGGGCTGCAAGCCCGTCCTCGAACGAGGCGCCGCCAGGGTAGAGCTGCCCGCTGAGGCAACCGTCGACGAAGGCATGCATCATGCGATACAGCGCGTGGAACCGCCCGTCGCCCGCTTCGGCGGGCAGGGCGATGTCATGCCATTCGGAGCCCGATGAACGCCTAAGTGTGTCGAAGCCGCCGCGCGAGATAAAGGCGTGCAAGGCGCCCGTGCGGCCGACGACCTCCACGAAGTTGGGTTGATGGGCCGGTGTGAGCCGGCTAGCGAAGCAACGGCCGATGGCACGCGACACGAACTGCAGCCCCGCCATTGCGATGTCGTCGGTCTCGACCCCCGGCCGCGCGCTTGAGCGCAGCTCAGCCTCAACTGCCGAAACCGGCCCGAGCAGCAGTCGAGCGAGGTCGAACAGGTGCGATCCTGTATCTCGCAGCACGCCGCCGCCAGCCGCCTGTAGGGTGTGCTGCCAGCGCACGGCGGCGCCGTTCGACAGGCCGTCGAAGTATTGGTGGTGGATGCGCAGCATCAGGGGCTCGCCGATATCGCCGGCCTGCAGGCGCCGCTGCATCTCCTCGATGCCGTACAGGTGCCGGAAGGTGAACCCGACCTGGTTGACGACCTTGCAGTGGTTGGCGGCCGCCACCATGGCGGTCGCTTGCTCGACCGTGAAGGCCAGCGGCTTCTCGCAGAAGACGTGCTTGCCATGCGCCAGCGCCAACAGGGCATGACGACGATGCATGTTGTTGGGTGTGCAGATGGTGACGGCATCGACATCGTCGCGAGCGCACAGTTCGGCGGCGTCCAGTGTCGTGGCGCCGATGCCGAACTCCGCCGCCAGGGCCTTGGTCCGGGCGGCATCGCGCCCGCACAGCATCACCACCTCGGCCTGAGGATGGCTGGCAATTCCTGGCAAATGGCAGGCCCGGGCGAACGCCCCGGCGCCGATCACCCCGACCCGCAGCTTGCCGTGTCGGCTGCTCATCCCGCGCTCTGCAGGTCGCTGGCTTTCACGGGCAGCAGGGGCAGGGCGCGATCGCGGTCGGAGATCCGGCTGACCGGCAGCGGCCAGTCGATCGCGAGCTGAGGATCGTCGTAGCGCAGGCCGCGCGCCGCCGCCGGCGCATGTGCGGTCGACAGCTGGTAGCTCACCTCGGTGTCGTCCAGGAGCGTCTGGAAGCCGTGGGCGAAGCCGGTCGGCACGAACAGCATCATCTGCGACCGCATCGTCAGCGTGAGGCCCAGCCAGTGTCCGAAGGTCGGCGAGCTCGGCCGCAGGTCGACGATGACGTCGTAGATCGCCCCGCGGCTGCAGCGCACCAGCTTGGCTTCCTCGTGCGGCGGCGCCTGCCAGTGAAGGCCGCGCAGTGTGCCGCGTTGGATATTGATCGAATGGGCGCTCTGCATGAAAGCGACATCGATGCCCTGGCGCGCGAACTCCTCGCGACACCACGTCCGCACGAACTCCCCGCGCTCGTCGCCCTGCGGCTCGGGCGCGATCTCGAACGCGCCTTTCAGCGCCGTCTCACGAAAGATCATGCGGGCGCCAGTAGAAGTCCGGGTCGATCTGTTTGGTCGCCAGCAGGTGCTGCAGCTGGCGCAGCCGGGTGAAGGGCGCGGCATTGAACTCGCGCTCGCCCATGTTGATGTACTCGAAGAGGCGGCGCATCTGCTCGGCGCCCTTGCGCGCCGTCCATTCGCAACGGAAGCCCGGCAGGACCTGCCGGATCTTGTCGAAGCACACACGGTAGCTGCGGTTGTCGCCGGCGTTACTGCCGAACTCGATGCGGCAGTTGGGGAATGCCTCGCCGATCGCCTCGGCGATCTCGCGGACGCGATAGTTGTTGTCGTTGTCGCCGACATTCAGGATCTGGTTGCTCACCGCCTCACGCGGCGCTTCCAGCACGGCCGCAATCGCGGCCGCGATGTCCTGGACATGGACGAGCGGCCGCCACGGCATGCCGTCGCTGGTCATGGTGATGCGGCCGGTCGTCCAGGCGAGTCCCGCCAGATTGTTCAGCACGATGTCAAAGCGGATGCGCGGCGAGGCTCCGAACGCCGTGGCATTGCGCAGGAAGGTCGGGCTGAAGTCGGCACTCGCCATCGCCTGCACATCGCGTTCAACCAGCCGCTTGCAGTCGGCATAGGCGGTCTGCGGGTTGGGCTCGGAGTCCTCGGTGCGCACACCATCGGCCGCCGCCCCGTAGATGCTGCACGACGAGGTGTAGACGAACCGCGAAACGCCCGCCTCCTTGGCCGCCGTGGCGAGCGCAACCGAGCCGCGGTGGTTGATCTCGTAGGTCTTTTCGGGGGCGTGCTGGCACAGCGGGTCGTTCGACAGCTCGGCCAGGTGGACCACGGCGTCGAAGCCTTCGAGGTCGGCCGCCGAGAGCGTGCGGATGTCGCGCGTCAGCGTGCGCGGCCGGTCGCGGCCATCGTGGTAGAGTAGCCCGGCGCGATAGAAACCGGTGTCGAGGCCGACCACATCGAAGCCGCGCTCCGCCAGCAGGGGGGTCACCACTGAGCCGATGAAGCCGTCGGCGCCGGTCACCAGGACACGGCAGGTCTTGGCCGCTACGGCCCCGTTCATCCGGGTCGCGCTGTCCGTCACCAGTTCTTCCACTGCGGCCTCCCGCTTTGCCAGTATTCCTCAAGCACCATCTTGTCGCGTAGCGTATCCATGTTCTGCCAGAAGCCGCGGTGCCGGTACGCCGAGACCCGGCCTTCGCGAACCATGGCCTCCAAGGGCTCGCGTTCCCACACCGTGTCGTCGCCGTCGATGTAGTCCAGCGCCTTGGGGTCGACGACGAAGAAACCGCCATTGATATAATCGCTGTCCTCGTTCGACTTCTCGCGGAAGCTCGTGACGTAGTCGTCGCCGCTGCGCAGGTTGAGCACCCCGAAGCGTCCCGGCGGGCGCACCGCCGACACGGTCACCAGGGCGTTAGTGCGACGGTGGAACTCGATCAGCTCGGAGACATTGATATCCGAGACGCCGTCGCCGTAGGTCAGGCAGAACGGCTCGTCGCCGAGATGGGGCCGCGCCCGCTTGATGCGTCCGCCGGTCATCGTCTTCTCGCCGGTGTCCAGCAGCGTCACCCGCCACGGCTCCACACCGTTGCGATGCTGGTGCATCTCGCGGGCGTGGAGGTCGAAGGTCACGTCGGCGCGGGCAAGCGCATAGTCGCGGAAGTACTGCTTGATGAGATGGCCCTTGTAGCCGCACAGCACGATGAAGTCGTTCAGCCCGTGGGCCGAATAGATCTTCATGATGTGCCACAGGATCGGCTGTCCGCCGATCTCGACCAGGGGCTTCGGCCTGATCGTGCTTTCTTCACTGATGCGCGTGCCGTAGCCGCCGGCCAGGATGACGACTTTCATGCGCGGTACTCCCCGCTAGGTTGAGCCGCAGGACGCCATCTTTGGCCAACCTTCCGCCTGTCCACGAGTGATCAACCGGTGACGAACCATGTCGGCGCTCCGTCGTTGGCGACCGCGTCCGGCTTGACACTGCTTTGCCACTTCACCGTGTGGCGCGGCGCGCTATGTATCCCTGGGGTTCGGGTGTGATCGATGGGTCTGATCGGGAAGGTTGGAAGGTCCGGGCGTGCACCTAGCCGGCCGGGACGGTGACTATGAGTATCTGGTCGAGGTCTGTGGAGCCGGCGCCGGCAGCGCCGGCATCCACGCCTGTCGGTAGTGTTTGGCCTCTCCAGGGGCCGGTCCTCTACCTCGCTGTCGTGGCGGGGACGATCATGACGGGGATGGCGGTCTTCGTGGGCCTCCTGCTCGGCCTCGACTTCGCCGGCCTCAAGCCGCCCCCCGCCTTCACCAACAGCCATTGCATCGACGCCAAGCTGGAGTTCCTGCGCCGGCATCCGCCGCTCAAGCCGACGCATCTCGTGGTGGGCTCGTCGATCGCCTTGCGCAACATCGATACCGCGGCCATCGCCCGCGACAACCCGCAGGTCCGGGCGCTGAACGGCGCGTTCTGCGGCCTGGCGATGAACCAGAGCGCGTTCGCAACGCGGTTCCTGATCGACCGCCTCCCCGGCATTTCCGACGTGCTGCTGCTCCTCGACCCGTTCGACATGAGCAGCTGCCGGACGAGCAAGACGGCCGTATTCGACCAGGCCGATGTCGGCGCCTATCTCTCCGGCGCGCCCGACCTCGACTACTATTTCAAGTACTTCGACCTGTTTTCCCTGATCACCAACGCCGCTGGCCGCAAGGAGAGGTTCACGCCCTACGGCGACCTTCCGCTCGATACGGACCGCTACTTCGGCCTCGTCTATGGCCCGCCGCGCCCGTCCCAGCCGGAATGCCTGGTGGCGCTCAACGCCTTCGCCCTCGACCTGCAGACGCGGGGCATCGCGCTCACCGTCATCACCATGCCCCTGATGTCCGGCTGGTCGCGCGAGTACGACCCCGATTCCCGGGCCGCCAAGGCCCTGGCCGCGGAGCTGGCGTCGGCGCTGGCCGGCACGCAGGCCCGGCTGTGGGACACCTGGTCGACCCTCGACGTGCCCGCCGCCGACTTCACCGACGCCGTGCATCTGCGCTGGAGCGCGACCGGACGCTTCACGCGCCGCCTGGTCTCCGCCACGGGCTTCGGCGCGCGCGACTAGGGACCGGGACATGCTCTTCAACTCCGGCATCTTCATCTTCGGCTTCCTGCCCGCTGCCTTGCTGGTGTTCTATGGCCTGGGCCTGCTCGGCCAGCGGCGTTGGGCCATCGTCTGGCTGACTGTGGCCTCGCTGGCGTTCTACGCCTGGTGGGATATCAGCAACGTGCCGCTGCTGCTTGCCTCCATCGTGGCGAACTTCGCCCTGCAGCGGCTGCTGATGCGCCGGCGCTCGCGGGCCGTCCTGGTCGCAGGCATCGCGCTGAACCTGGCGGCGCTGGTCTACTACAAGTACGCGGGCTTCCTCGCCCAGACCATCAATGCCGCCGCCGATGCCGGCTTGCCGGTACCGTACATCGTCCTTCCGCTCGCCATCTCGTTCTTCACCTTCCAGCAGATCGCCTACCTCTGCGACACCTACGACGGCCTGGTCGACGATTCGAGCTTCGTCAACTACATGGCGTTCATCACCTTCTTCCCGCACCTGATTGCGGGCCCCATCACGCACCACAAGGAGATCATCCCGCAGCTCGCCGACCCCGGCCTGGCGCGCCCGGATGCCCGCATGATCGCGGCCGGCGCCACGATGTTCCTGGTCGGCCTGTTCAAGAAGGTGATGATCGCCGATCCGATCGCGGCGTACGCCAACCCGGTGTTCGCCGCGGCGGCGGCCGGCGAGCCCCTGACGCTGTTCGAGGCGTGGGGCGGCGGCCTCGCCTACACGCTGCAGATCTACTTCGACTTCTCCGGCTATTCCGACATGGCGGTCGGGCTGGGGCTGATGTTCGGCGTGCGCCTGCCGTTCAACTTCGACTCACCGCTGAAGGCCGCGAGCATCATCGACTACTGGGCGCGCTGGCACATGACGCTGACGCGCTTCGTCACCGCCTACATCTACTCGCCCGTCACGCTCAGGCTGACGCGCCGGCGCATGGCGGCCGGCAAGCCCCTGCCGCGGCGCGGCCGCATGAACCTCGAGACGTTCCTGTCGCTGGTCGCGCTGCCGACGTTCTTCGCCTTCCTGGTCATCGGCATCTGGCACGGGGCGGGCTGGCAGTTTGCGCTGTTCGGCGCCCTGCACGGCATCTACCTCACCGTCAATCACGGCTGGCGCCTGCTGCGCAAGCGCTGGCAGCTGGACTGGAACGACCGCTCGCTGCTGTTCGTCGTGCCATCGGTGCTTCTCACGCTCGCCTGCGTCGTCGTCGGGCTGGTGCTCTTCCGCGCGCCCGATGTCGGTACCGCCCTGCACATGCTGGACGCCATGTTCGGCGGCGCCAGCCTCAGCCTGCACAGCTCGCAGCTCCTGTCGCACCGCCAGGTCCAGCTAACCCTCGTGCTGCTCGCCATCGTCTGGCTGCTGCCCAACACGCAGGAATGGCTGCGCGGCACCCCGACCGGCCTCGGCGAGGTGCGCCCGCCGGGCTGGTTCGAGCGCTGGATCACCGGGCATTCCCTGGGCTGGCGGCCGGCGCCGGCGGTTGCCGTCATCGTCGGCCTGCTGGGCTTCCTCGCCATCGCCAAGGCGATCTCGGCGGCGCCGCCCGAATTCATCTACTTCAACTTCTAGGAGGCGAGGGTGTTGCCTGAGAATTTGCCGTCCGACGGCCGGCTCCGGTTCGACCACCTGGGCGTCCTCGTGCCCGACCTGGCCCATGGCCGCCGGCTGCTGTCCTCCGTGCTCGGCGTCTCGTGCTGGACGGTCGAGTTCGAGGATCCCGTGAACGACGTCTTCGTGCAGTTCGGCCGCTGTCCCGGAGGCATGTGCTACGAGACGGTGGCGCCGCGCTCGGCGCTCAGCCCGGTGCGCAATGCGCTGAAGCGCCGGGTCAACATCTTCAATCACGTCGCCTACCGGGTGGCGAGCCTCGCCGAGCAGGCCGCCTGGCTGCGCGCAGCGGGCTTCGGCGCCATTGCCGATCCCACGCCGGCGGTGGCCTACGACAATCATCCCATCCAGTTCTTCGCCAACGCCGACGGCTTGCTGGTCGAGCTGATCGAGGCGCCGCAACACCGCCATGTCTACAACACCGAGGTCCCCTCGGTCGGCGTCTTTTCATTTGGAGGTCTTGATGTTGAACAGCGACAGCGTCTATGAGCGCCTGAACCGGATCTTCCGCGACGTCCTCGACGACGATGCCATCGTGCTGCGGGCCGAGACCACGGCGGCCGACGTCGAGGGCTGGGACAGCATGGCCAACGTGCAGCTGATGCTGGGAGTGGAGCAGGAGTTCGGCGTCCACCTGTCGGCCGGCCAGATGCAGGCCTTGCACAATGTCGGCGACCTCGTTACGGCGATCGTCCGCCGCGCCGCCTGACACTGCGGGAGGGACCGGTGATTTCCAACCTGTTCGAAACGCTGGCCTGGCTGCCGCGCCCGCCCGCCGAATTCAAGCAGCGCCTCGGCGAGGCGATGGCGTTCGACGCTCCCGGGCCGGCGCTGCGCGCGCTCGCCACCCATGCGCTCGACGCCGCCAACCTGCGCCGGCTCTCCGCCGCTGTCGCTCAACTCGCGGCGCGCGGCATCTCGCTTGCCCCGCTGGCGCCCTTCAGGCTGGGCGTGCTGGGCAACGGCACCCTCGATCTGATCGTGCCCGCGCTGGTCGGCAGTGCGCTGCGCCACGGCGTGGCGTTGGAGTGCGTGACCGTTCCCTACGGGCTCTATCCGCGCGAGATCCTCGACCCGCAGTCGGCCATCAACCGGGCGGGCTGCGATGCCGTGCTGCTGGCGCTCGACGCGCGCGCGCTGCCGCTGCAGGCGGCGGACGCCTCGCCGGCGCAGGCGCTCGACATGATCGACAGCTTCCGCGACAACCTGCGCCGCCACGGCGGCACGACCTGCATCGTCCAGACGCTGGCTTCCTTCCCCGAGGCCCTGTTCGGCAGCGCCGACCGGCGCATCGCCGGGGCGCCGCGCCACCTGGTGGACGCCTTCAACCGCGACCTCGTTGCCCGGCTGGAAGGCTCGCCCGACATCCTGTTCGATGTCGCCGGCCTCGCCGAGACCGTTGGCCTCGCGCGCTGGCACTGCCCGGCGCAATGGAACGTGGCCAAGCTGCCCTTCGCCGACGCCTGTGTGCCGCTCTACGCCGACCATGTCGGCCGCCTGCTGGGCGCCATGCGCGGCAAGTCGCGGCGCTGCCTGGTACTGGACCTCGACAATACCGTGTGGGGCGGCGTGATCGGCGACGACGGGCTGGAGGGCATCGAGATCGCCGAGGGCCATGCCGTGGGCGAAGCCTTCCGCGCCGTGCAGCGGCTGGCGCTCGACCTGCGCGGCCGCGGCATCGTGCTCGCGGTGTCGTCCAAGAACGACGATGCGGTGGCGCGCCGCGCCTTCCGCGACCATCCCGAGATGCTGCTGCGCGAGAACCATCTCGCGGTCTTCCAAGCCAACTGGAACGACAAGGCGAGCAACATCAAGGCGATCGCCGAGGAGCTGTCGCTCGGCCTGGACTCGTTCGTCTTCCTCGACGACAACCCGGTCGAGCGTGGCATCGTGCGCCAGATACTGCCCGAGGTCGCGGTGCCGGAGCTGCCCGACGATCCCGCCTACTACGCCCGCACCCTGGCCGCGGCCGGCTATTTCGAGAGCCTCGCCTTCTCCGAGGAGGACCGCCGGCGCGCCGACTTCTACCAGCGCAATGCCGAGCGCGTTGCCCTGAAGCAGAGCGCCGGCGACCTGGGCGCCTACTATGCCTCGCTCGGCATGGAGATCCATTTCGCGCCGTTCGACGCGGTGGGCCGCGCCCGCATCGTGCAGCTGATCAACAAGTCCAACCAGTTCAACCTGACGACGCGGCGCTACAGCGAGGCTGAGGTGGCGGCGCTGGAGGAGGACCGTGAAGCCTTCACCCTGCAGGTGCGCCTGACCGACGTGTTTGGCGACAACGGCATGATCAGCGTCGTGATCTGCCGCACCGCGGGATCCGGCACCTGGGTGATCGACACCTGGCTGATGAGCTGCCGCGTGCTCGGCCGCTCGGTCGAGCAGATGGTCCTGCGCGAGCTGGTCCTCGCCGCGCGCCGGCGCGGCATCGACCGACTGGTCGGGCGCTACATCCCGAGCGGCCGCAACGCCATGGTCGCGGACCATTACGCGGCCCTGGGATTCTCCCGCGACGGCGACGCCTGGGTGCTCGATGTCGCCTCGCCCGAGCCCGCGCCGACCATGAAGATCGTCCGGTCGCCCGCCTTCGACGGCCCGCTCGAGGGCCTTCCACTCGAGGCCCGCCCACTCGAGAACCAGGCGACCGCCGCCTGATACAGGTCCCGCTGTCATCCCGAGCGTAGCGAGGGACCTTTCCTGCGGCCTTAAAGGCCCCTCGCCCGGGATGACAGTCGCGAATCGCACCCGTTCGGCTCAGTCCAGCCGAACGGAAGGTGCGCCCGCGGGCGCCAGATCAGACGATGTGGCTGTGGCTGCGGTCGATAATCGCGCACAGCAGGAAGAACGCGGTGCGCGCCAGCACCGCTGGCGCCAGGCTGCAGCGCACGGCGCCAATGATCTGGCGCCACGCGGCGCCGTGCATACCCTTCTTCCACAAGAGCCGCGCCCGCCGCGCCGCCCGCACGCCCGCCGCCTTAAGCGCGGCCCGCCGTGCAGGCATCGCTTGGCCGGCCGGCAGGCAGGCGCATGAATAGGCGATCGAGCGCCGTTCCTCCCTGACGTTCTCGCCCGTCGCGATCAGCCGGCTGCTGTCGGCTCCTTCGTGCAGCCGGAAGCAGGCCAGCGGCTCGGGCTCGTAGTGGACGGGCTTGGCGAACGCGATGCGTTTCCACATGTCCCAGTCCAGGCAATGCGGCAGCGACAGCCGAAAACCGCCGAGCTCCTCGTAGGTGGAGCGTGCCACGACCATGCCGACGAACTGGATGCGCTGGTCGAGGAGCTGTCGCCAGGCGAAGCCGCCGTTGAGCACGCCGCGCTGGCGGCTTTCGAGGTCCGACAGCCCCGTCCACTGACTGTCCTCGTCTATGTAGATGATCCGGCAGAGCGCCGCCGCAACCTCGGGATGGGCCTCGATGCCCGACCGGGCGCGGCGGTAGAACTCCGGCCGGACCGTGTCGTCGCCATGGAGGATGTGGACCCAGCGGCCGCGCGCCCGCTCGATGCAGGCGTTGAAATTGCCCCCGGTGCCGAGGTTGTGCGTCTGGCGATGGAAGAGGACGCGGCCGCCGCCGATTTCGCGAACCAGCGCTTCCGGATCGCCGATGGTCGAGCAGTTGTCCAGCACCTCGATCTGCATCTCGTCGACGCCGGGGTCCTGGCACAACACGCTCTGCAGCGTTTCGCGCAGGTAGTCTTCCCGAGCATTGTAGATCGGGATCATCACCGACCAGAACGGCCGCGCCGCCAGCGGCGGCGGCGGCAGGACTGGCGGCGGTTCTTCTATGGCTATGCCATCGGCGCCGCTGTTGCGCGCTGGCGCCTCGCCCTGCGTCTCGTCCGCCGCAGCGAACCAATGCAGCGATGTCCTCAGCATTCTCGTCCCCACGCCGGCAGGCGACGCTGCCGGCTCCGCATTCTCGACTCAAAGACCCTTCGCCCTGCCGCCGGTGTAATACTGACGGCAACCCATGGGTACACTGGCACGCCTCCACGGTCGGCCGCCGTGTTAAGGTAGTGGCCTTTGGCCAGCCAGTCTCGATGGTTGCAGTGCAGCAACCCACGCCAGGTAGTTGCAGTGCAGCAACCCACGCCAGGTACTGGCACGATGGATCGCGGTCAGCGCGGTCACGCACCGAACACTGATCGCCCCGTCGCAATTGGTGATGAAGGGGGCAATGGTCGGCCTCACCCCCGGCGGCGATGCAATCTCCCGGTCGGCACGTCAGGAATCGCGCGCCCCGCAAGACCCATTTCCGCACCTTGGCCGGCTCCGTCGCGGTGTAGAGTCAGCCGGTTTTGCTCGCGCTCGCGACATCTCGAACGCAATGGCGCCAAGCTATCGTCGCGGGGGCGATGGCGGTCCGGGTCTTGCGAAGCGGTTATTAACTGATGTCCGTGAAGACCCTGGATGGCTTGAGCGGGCTGCAAGAAGCAGCGGCAGTGGCCGGACGTGGGATCCGTACGAAAGACCAATCGGCAGCCCGATGGTCCAAAAACAAAAAACAGAGCACGCGTTTATGGTCAACCTTTCTCGATTGGCCATTGGCATGGATCCGCTCTCCAAACACATTGACGACAGCGACGCGCTTTCGCTCGATCACGAGGCGATGACAGGTGCGATGAGAGTTCGGGCCGCCTCTAAAAATTTGTCTTCCGGTACCCGCGATCACAAAGGATTTGACACGGGGTTGGCTTTTCTTTGAACTTGGAACGAAACCACACAAAACTTACTGCCCCTGCTCCCCAGTCCGACTACCGTAGCGCAATGGGCTCGACACGAAGCAAATCTCTTGTGAAAAAGCGGCGAGCGGTTGAGATGGCCTTCGCATCGGCGGTTCGCGAACTGCAAGCGAGCGGTGTCGTTACTGGCCGCGCAATAGCCGACGAATTGAACCGGCAGGGCGTGGCGACCGAGCGCAACGGCCGCTGGCACAACACCACTGTCGTGCGCATGTTGACGCGACTGGGGATCGTCAAATCTGCTGCCGGCGACGCCGGAGCTGGCGCCGCGAGCCGCCATGCGGCGCTCGTTCGGGCTCAAACACTGGCTCCGCTCATTCGGCAAATTCGATTGGCGCGGACAGTTACGCCAAAAGCCATTGCGATGGAACTGAACGCGCTCGGGATTCGAACACCTCGTGGCGGAAAATGGCATCCAACCACGGTCGGTCGCTTGCTGATCAGACTCCAACGACTAGGCTTAGACCCGCTTTCACAAAGCCACAGCATAGGTCGGCGAGCGCGGCACAATTTGACCCTCTAAACGCCTTTGCAACTACGGTAAGCCTACGAGAAGTTTTTCGATTGGTTCGATCGCTTTCAGTCAGCGGCAGACGGCCGGTGAAGTGGCAGAAGCCGGATAAGACGTGTTCTTAACGGGCGCGATCTGGCCCTGTGCGGCGTCACCTTTGGTAGCCAACTTATATCGGCGAAGTGGTGCGATGGCGGAGAGGAAAGGATACGAACCTCGATACGGGTTTACCCCCGTATAACGGTTTAGCAAACCGCCGCTCACCAATCTGAAGAGTAGCTCTACCATTGCCTCCGAGAGGCGGATGAACTTTGCCCGCGACTCAGTACAAATCCGTCAAACATGCTGAGTAACAACAGAAGCAGATCGCAGACAACAACGACCTAATTTCAGCAGGCCTTCGGAAACCTCGCCCTCCCTCTTCAATCATCCGACAGCCGCGACCTCGACGAGATTCGTATTGTACGTCGTCGCGCCGCACGGCGCCGACCGATCCGCCGCCAGCACGTTGGCGCAGCCCGCGGTGTCGGTGCCGTCGTTGGCCGGCGTGAACCACGCGCCTTCCTTGATGGAGACGACGCCTTGCGCAATCCGCGGCGTGACCTTGACCAGCAGCAGCGTCGAGCCACGGTCGTTGAAGATGCGGACGGTTTGGCCGTCGGCGATGCCACGCGCCCGCGCATCGGCCGGGTTCATCCACACATCGTCCGGATCGACCCGCGCCAGCAGCGGCTGGTTGCCGTGGATCGAATGCGTCCGGGCCCGCGACTTCGGGCTGCACAGCATCAGCGGGTACTTCGCATCCGGCTCGACCGGCTCGAACCAGGTCGGGATCGGCGGCATCGCACCCAGGCCGTAGGGATCAGGCTTGGCCGCCATCACCATGGAGTAGATCTCGATCTTGCCCGACGGCGTCGTGAACCTGTGGGTGTCGGGATCGCGGATCTGGGCAGCGAAGGCCACCGCGTCCTTCGGCGGAGCGAAGCGGGCGACGCCGTTCTCGCGGAAGGCCTCGAAGTCGTCGACGGCGCCCCGGGTCAGCTCGCGCAGCCACTGCTCCTCGGTCCTATCGTCGTAGTCGTTGATGCCGAGCCGTGCCGCGAGGTCGGCGAAGATCGCCATGTCGTTGCGGCATTCGTACATCGGCTCGATGGCCTGCTTCATGTAGATCGCATAGTGGCCGGCGCCGGCCCACGGCGTGTGCACGTCGTTGCGTTCCCAGAAGGTCGTGGCCGGCAGCACGATGTCGGCATGGCGCGCCGTCGGCGTCAGGAAATGGTCCTGCGCCACGATCAGCTCCACGCCGTCGAGCGATCGCGCCATCTTGTTGGCGTTGGGCGCCTGGTTGAAAAGATCGCCGCCCGCCGAATAGATCATCTTGATGTCGGCCGGGTAGCCGCCCGCCTTGCCGCGGGCCAGCAGGTCGGCCAGCAGCGGCGTCGAGACCCGGGCGTCGATCGGATTGCTGCCGGCCGGCAGGCTGTCGATGCCGGCGCGGCCGGTGGCGCCGTTGCTGACGCCGGAATTGCCGCCCGTGATGCCGACATTGCCGGTGATCGCCGCCAGCGCATAGGCGGCGCGGTGGAACTGCTCGCCGAAGGCGGTGCGGCCCGGGGCGTAGCCGCATTGCAGGGCCGCGGGCTTGGTCGTGGCGAACTCGATCGCCAGCCGGCGGATGGTCTCGGCCGGGATGCCGCACTTTGCCTCGGCCCATTCGGGAGTCTTCGGCACGCCGTCGCTCTCGCCCAGCAGGTAGGACTTCCAGGAGGCGCCTGAGGGCGCGCCGTCCGGCAGATGCGCCTCGTCGAAGCCCAGCACATGGCGGTCGCAATAGGCCTGGTCGTGCAGGCCCTCGCTCACAATGACGTAGGCCATGGCTAAAAGGGCGGCGGCGTCGGTCGACGGTTTTATGAAGATGTGCTCGTCGGCCAGCGCCTGGCTGGTGCGGGTCCGCCGGGGATCGACGCAGACGATGCGCACGCCTTTCTTCTTGGCCTCCTTCAGGTACTGGAAGGTGCCGGTGCCGAAGGTGCCGTCGGCCGGGCTCCAGCCCCACATCAGGATCAGCTTCGAGTTGACGTAGTCGGTGGGCTCGCGGCCGGCGCTCTTGTAGTCGGCCTTGGCGCCGAAGGTCATGCGCACGGCGAAGATCTCGGCCTCGGCCGACATGTTGGACCACAGGAGCGTGCAGCCGCCGAACTTGTTGAAGAAGCGCTTCGAGACGCCGAAGCCGTGCAGGGCCGAGGTGTTGCCCGAGCGCGAGGCGTCGAGGAAGGCCGCGTTGCCGTATTTGTCGCGGATGCGGCGCATCTCCTGGGCGACGTGGTCGAGCGCTTCGTCCCACGAGATGCGCTCGTATTGGCCCGAGCCGCGCGGGCCGGTGCGGCGCATCGGGTATTTCAGGCGGTCCTTGTGATAGAGCCGCTCGATCTGGCCGACGCCGCGGGCGCAGGCATGCAGCGGCGGCAGCTCGGGCTGCCAGCGCGCCGGATCGGTCGAGATCCTGACGACCT
>DATGZZ010000032.1:0-4118 GCA_035296945.1 Reyranella sp. | reverse complement strand
CGGCACGATCTCGAAGCGAAAGCGGCAAACGCCGCGCTTGGAATCGAGCTCGATGACCTCGCCGTTCAGGACCTTCACCGGCTCGTTGAGATTGGCGTTGAGGACTCTCAGCGCCGCGGCGTCGCTCAGCGCGGCGATGTCGATGCCGGCAAAATCGGGATGGGTCGAGTTCATTGGCCGCGGACTATAGCGACCGCGCTCCGGTATGCACCTTTTCCAAGAGGTCGATGAGGACGCGGATTTCGGCGGCCGAAAGCTGCGAGGCGATGCGCTTTTCGTGCGCCCGCACCAGCCGGGCGAAGCGCGCCAGCGCCTTCTCGCCGGCCTGCGTCAGGGCCAGCGCGTGCGTGCGGCCGTCGGTCGGCGAGCGATGGCGCATCAGCAGGCCGCGTTCCTGCAGGCGGTCGAGGATCGGCACCAGGGTCGAGCGGTCGATGCCGAGCGCCCGCGCCAGCGCCATCTGGCTCAGGCCCGCATTGCGGTCGACCAGTACCAGCAGGCCGAACTCGCCCGGCGTCAGCGCTTCGCCCGCCTTGGCGAAGGTGTTGGCGAAATCGTCGAACACCGCCGACTGGGCGCGACGCAGCACATAGCCCAGCAAGGAGGGCAAAAGACCGCGATCCAGCGTTGCGGGCGGTTTGGCGGGTGGACGGCCCATGCCGGGAGTGGTAAACGGAGATTGTTTGGGGATCAAACAAATTCTCGCGTTTGCCCGATGAGCTTCAAAGTCCGTATCGCCCAAGCCGAGCGTAGCATCGAGGTACCGACCGGGGCCACCATCTTGGGCTCCGCGCTCGACGCCGGCATCTCCTATCCGTTCGGCTGCCAGTCCGGAAACTGCGGCGCCTGCAAGTCGCACCTGGTGAAGGGCGAGGTGACGATGGAGGGCTATTCGGAGTTCGCGCTCTCCGACGAGGAGAAAGAGCGCGGCCTGATCCTCGCCTGCCGCGCCGTGCCGTGGGAGGACAGCGAGGTCGCCTGGCTGGAGGAGGACGACCTTGTCGTCCATCCCCGCCGCCTGCTCGATTGCGAGGTCGTTGGCCTCGACGACGCCACACACGACATCAAGCGCATCCGGCTGAAAATCGTCTCGGGCGGGCCGTTCGATTTCTCGGCCGGCCAGTTCGCCTCGGTGACCTTCGAGGGCTGCCCGCCGCGAGACTATTCGATGGCCAACGTGCCGGGCGATCCGATCCTGGAATTCCATGTCCGGCGCACCGCGGGCGGCGCCACCTCCACGCACGTCGCCGAGAGGCTCAAGGTCGGCGACCATGTGCGCGTCGAAGGGCCGTTCGGTCCCTCCTATCTGCGCGAGACCCACCGCGGGCCGATCATCGCCGTCGCCGGCGGCTCGGGCATGGCGCCCATCAAGTCGGTGGTCGAGCGGGCGCTGCAGAAGGCGCTGCCGCAACATATCTACTTCTATTTCGGCGTCCGCTCCGAGCGCGACCTCTACCTGCACGACCATTTCGCCAGGCTGGCCGAGACCCACAAGAACCTGCACTTCATCCCGGTGCTGAGCGAAGGTGACAGCGAGGCGCGACGCCAGGGCCTGGTGCACGAGGCCGTCGCCCAGGACTTCGACGAGTTCGACGGCTGCAAGGCCTACCTCGCCGGCCCGCCCGTGATGGTCGAGGCCGCGACGAAGCTGTTCGAGCAGCGCGGCATGCGGCGAATCGATATCCACGCCGACGCGTTCTACACCGCAGCGGAAATGGCCAATGCGGGCAAGAAGACGGGAGCGGAACTATGACGGGACTCCTCGAAGGACGGGCCGCGATTGTGACCGGTGCCGGCCGCGGCATCGGCCGTGCCATTGCCGAATCGCTGATCGCCGAAGGGGCGAGCGTGATCGTGGCCGACAACGGCGCCTCGATCGGCGGCGACGACGGCGATCCGACGGTCGCGCGCGAGACCGCTGCGGCGCTGGGCAAGAAGGCGATCGCCTTCGCCGACAGTGTCGCCTCGCCGGGCGCGGCCAAGTCGCTGGTCGAGCTGGCCGTGAAGAACTTCGGCGGCATCGACATCGTGGTGAACAACGCCGCCATCCTGCGCGACGCCTTCGTCTTCCGCGCCGATCCGCGCGACTGGGACGCGGTGATCCGCAACAACCTGTCGGCGGCCTTCTATCTCATCAATGCGGCCTCGCCGGTGATGCGCGACCAGGGCAAGTCGGGCCGCGGCGGCCCAAGCAGCGACAAAGGGGGTGGCTACGACTGGGGCCGCATCGTCAATATCGTGTCGTCGGCCGGCCTCTACGGAAACCTCGGCCAGGCAGCCTATGCCAGCGCCAAGGCTGGATTGTTCGGTCTCACGCGCGTGACGGCGATGGACCTCGCGCGTGCGCAGATCACCGCCAACGCCGTGGCGCCGTTCGCGCGCACGCGCGTCACCGACATCATCCAACCGGCCAACGAGGCGCAGAAATCCTACAAGGAGCGCGCACTCAAGATCGGCGCGCATCATGTCGCCAATCTGGTGACGGCGCTCTGCTCGCCGGCCGGCAAGGCCATCACCGGCCAGCTGCTGGGTGTGCGCGGCCGCGAAGTGTTCCTGTTCGGCCAGCCGCGACCCGTCGCCCGCATCGAGGCCGGCGGCACGCTGGCACAGGATCTCAGCGCCAAGCTTTCGGACAAGTTCACCGACCTCACCACCGACCTCGAAGCCTTCAACACCGAACCTCTCGTCTGAGGAGACCGCCGTGAGCGATCCCATCGTCGTCAAGACAGTCGAAGAGCTGAAGGCCGCTCCGGAAGAGTATCGTGACGCTGTGGCCAAGCTGGTGATCAGCCATGCCATCAACGAGCTCTACGGCGCGCAGGTGTTCGACGAGCCCGCCATCGCCTATGCGCCGACGCCCTACGCCAAGTGGCTGACCTGCCGCGTGGCCATGGAGGAGTACGGCCACCACGTGCGCTTCAAGCAGCTCGGCGTGCAGATGGGCATCCCCGAGGAGCGCATGGTCCCGGGCAGCGGCAAGCGGCCGTTGTCGATCTTCGAATTCCCCCTCAAGACCTGGGAGGAGTTCGTCGCCATCAAGCTTCTGGCCGACCTGGCCGAGATCCTGCAGGTCGAGGACCTGCTGCATTGCACGTTCCATCCGCTCCGCAACCTCGCGCGCGCCACCATGCCCGAGGAACGCTTCCATGCGCAGTTCGGCGAGGACTTCACCGCCGAACTGATCAAGACGCCGGAAGGCAAGGCCACCTTGCAGGCGGCGATCGACGAATACTTCCCCTACCTGCCCTCGTTCTTCGGCGGCTCGAAGTCGAGGAACAACGAAGTGTTCCGCAAGTGGAACATCAAGCAGCGCACCAACGACGAGATGCGCGCCGACTTCATGAAGCGTGCCACCGAGGTCGCCAACAAGTACGACCTCACCCTGCCCGAGGTGAAGCAGGCGGCGTGAAGATGGTCGCGAGACCTCGACTGCGGCCCATGCTTCGAGACGCGCCCTGCGGGCGCTCCTCAGCATGAGGAAGAGTCCGCAACACGACCAACCTCATCCTGAGGAGGCTGCGAAGCAGCCTTCGCGCATTCACATGCGCGACTCTCGAAGGATGGGCCACATCAAGGAAGTCGCCACACTTGCCGCCGAGCTGCTGAACCGAGTCAAAGACGAAACCCGAGCCGCCGCCTGGTTCGCCGCCTTGGGTGAGCCGCTGACCGACGGCGATCGCAACGACGCCACTGCTTACGCCATCACCCTCGGACTGGGCCCGCTACGGGTCGTCCGGGCCCATGACTGGCCGGAGGCCGAGCGTGTCTTGAAGGCGCCGGACTGGTCTCGCGCGTGGTGGGATCGCGAGGAAGAGTTGCGCCAGCGCCTGCTGGCCGACGCCGAGGCGCGCTACCCAGAGCGCGAGCTATGGACGGCGCTCACCGAGCTCACCACCGACGCGGGCGAGATCGTGCACGGCAAGGCCGCCACCGCCGCTTCGCGCATGGGCGGCGCGGCCCAGGCCTCGATCCATGTCGCCGCCGGGGCCG
Organism: Reyranella sp.; assembly: GCA_035296945.1. Lineage (GTDB taxonomy): Bacteria > Pseudomonadota > Alphaproteobacteria > Reyranellales > Reyranellaceae > Reyranella. The sequence continues at coordinate 128 of DATGZZ010000032.1, read as the reverse complement.
CCGCGCAGGCCGCCTATCAACTGGCGCTGGCACGCCTCGCCGACGACGCCGCCTCGCCTTTCGAAAGCAAGTTTCGTCTGTTCGCCGCGGGCCGCTGGCCGTTGGGCGTCGTGGGCTCTACGCTGGTC
>DATGZZ010000031.1:0-3643 GCA_035296945.1 Reyranella sp. | reverse complement strand
AGCGCCCCCATAGCCAGACACGGAGGAAACCATGAACGTCCAGACGCTGCCACCAGGCTACAAGGTCGCCCCGTGGACTCCGCCCGAGAAGATCGACGGCAAGATGCTGGCCGACGCGTCGGCCAAGCTGATCGACCTTCTGCGTATCCGGACCCAGCCGATCGGCATGCGGCTATTCGAGGACCCGGCCGACATGGAGAAGATCCAGGGCGTGCGCAAGCCGACCGACGGTTTCAAGTTCACCATGTGCCAGATGGTGACGCAGTCGCGCTGGTACGGCTTTACGCTGGGCATCACCGTCGACAACACGCGCGGCGGCAATTGCGGCGGCGTGGTCGGCCTGAACCATCCCGGCGAGGGCTTCCTGTCGGGCGATCACATGAACGGCGTGTGGTTCGGCAACAAGGAAGCCTCGGCCGCGCACCAGGCGCAGATGCCGCGCGTGCCCGACGGCAAGTACAACGGCCTCGTAGTATCGCCATTGCGCTCGGCGCGGCTCGATCCGCCGGACATCTGCCTGTTCTACGGCACGCCCGGCCAGATGATTTACTTCATCAACGGCCTGCAGTTCCATCGCTACCGCCGCTACGACTTCACCTGCACCGGCGAGAGCGCCTGCGCCGATTCCTGGGGACGCGCGCTCGCCACGCGACAGACCTCGCTGTCGCTGCCCTGCTATGCCGAGCGGCGCTACGGCGGCGTCGCCGACGACGAGCTCCTGATGGCCTGCCCGCCCGACGAGTTCCTGCGCGCCATCGAGGGCATGGGCCATCTCGGCAAGAACGGCCTGCGCTATCCGTTCCCGCCCTATGGCGCGGCGATGGATCCCGCCTTCGGCATGGCCAAGAGCTACGGCTGATGCTCTACGTCGTGGCCTGGCCGGTGCTGGCGGAGGCCGACGACACCGCCCTGCGGCGGCTTAGGGCGCAGTACCATCCGCGCGAGGCCGACCTGATCGGCCCGCACTTCACGCTGGTGTTCGGCGCCGATGCATCCGAGGAGGTACGGCTCAGGACCGCGCTCGACGGCCTCGCCGGGCGCCGGCCCTTCTGGTTCATGCTGGAGCGGCTGGTGCGCCATGACATGGCGCCGCCGTCGCGCGCCGCCTACCTCTATGCCGTGCCGGCCGACGGTGCGGCCGAGCTGATCGAGCTCCACGAGACGCTGAACCCGGTGCCGAGCAGCGAGGCCTTCGAGCCGCACATCACCCTTGGCCTGTTCGGTCACGCCGTCGAGGCCGAGCATCTCGCGCGCATGGTCGAGCGCCAGCATCTGCCGATGCACGGCCGCGTCGAGGAGCTGGCGCTGCTGCACCGCCGCGACGATGGGTTAAATACCCTGGCGAGCGTGCGCCTCATGAAATCATGATTCGGACCGCGGGCGTCCCGCCCGCTCATGAGCAATGAGCGGGCGGGACGCCCGCGGTCCGAATATGCGTCTAACGCCACAACGGCGGCAGGGGCGGCAGGCGGACGTTGCCGGGGCGCGCGACGATGCCGAAGCGGGCGAGCGTTTCGCGCACCTCGCGCGGGACGCGCACCGTCGGGCCTTGGGCGTCGATGCCGGCCAGCCGCAGCAGCCGATCCATGACCTTCTGCCAGCGGTCGGAGTCGGGCGGGTAGGCGCGCAGCTCGACCTGCCGCGATTCGTCAATGCCGCCCTTGGCCTTGGCGATGCTGAGGGCGAGCTGCAGGCCGCCCAGCTCGTCGATCAGGCCGGCCTTCTTGGCGTCGATGCCGGAGAAGACGCGGCCGCGCGCCGCTGCGTCGAGGCGGCCGCCCTCGAGCTTGCGCGCCTCGCCGACCTGGCGCGTGAAGTCGGCGTAGATCTCGTCAAGCTGGCGCTGGATGGCGGCGCGCTGCGCCGTGGTCGGCGGCTGGAACACCGAATACATCCCGGCGTTGGTGCCGACCGACAGACGCTCCACGTTGACGCCGAGCGAGGCTAAAAGCCCGGTCGCCACCGGCCAGATGCCGAACACCCCGATCGAGGCCGTGATGGTCGTGGGCTGGGCCACGATGACATCGGCGCGCATCGCCGCCATGTAGCCGCCCGACGCCGCGACGTCGCCCATCGACACGATCACTGGCTTGCCGGCCGAGCGCGCGCGTCCGACGGCGTCGGCGATGGCATCCGCCGCGGGATAGGTGCCGCCGGGCGAATCGATGCGCAGCACGATCGCCTTGACCTCCTTGGCCGAGGCCGCCTGGTCGAGCGCGTCGACGATGTCCTCCGACGTGGCGATGTTGTCGTCGTCGAGCGGACCGCGGTTGGGCGAGCCCGACATGATCGCGCCGGTGATGCGCACCAGCGCCACCGTGTCGCCGCGCGGCTTGGGCCGCGACGGATCATTGGCATAGTCCGCGAGCGTGACGAGGGTGCGGCTCTTGCCCGCCCGCGTCGTGACCTCGTCGAGTGCATCGGCGCGATAGCCGATGCGATCGACCAGGCGCTCCTGCCGCGCCTTCTCGGAGTCGAAGGGCACCGAGTCGATGAGCTGGCGCAGCTTTGCCGGTTCGATACTGCGCTCTCGCCCAACGTCGCTCACGAACTGGCCGTAGAGGCTGTCGAGAAGCTGCTGCAGGTTCTCGCGGGCGGGCGGCGGGTAGGCCGTGTCCAGGAAGGTGTCGGGGGCGCTCTTGTACTCGTAGCGTTTGCCGCCCTCGACCTTCACGCCCAGCCGGTCGAGGCCATCCTTGATGAACGGCGTTTCGATGGCGAGCCCGGCCACCGCGAAGCCGCCGCTCGGTTGCAGCCAGACCTGCTCCAGCGCCGAGGCGAGATAGTAGTCGGAGAAGTGCGTGCCGCCGCTGCCCAGCGATTCGGCAAAGCCTATCGCGAACTTGCCCTTGCCGCGGAAGTGGGCGATCGCCTGGCGCAGCTCCTGGACGCGGCCGAGGCCTGCCGATTCATCGCCGATGTCGACGAACATGCCGACGACGCGCGGATCGTCGGCCGCCTGCCACAGGAGCTGCACGGTATCGACGATGTCGCGCTTGCCCCCGAACAGGTCACCGCCCAGCAGACCGCCGCCAGTCGATTCGGACGGTACGTCGCGCAGATCGAGCGAGAGGACCACGTTGCCGGGAAGCGCCTTGGTCGTGAATGGCGCGGACGCGAGGAAAGCGGCGCAGCCGCCAATGCCGAGCAGGGTGAGGGTGCCCACGGTCGCCAACAGGCCAACGATAAATCGCCACATGGCGAGTCTCCGTTCAGAGCTCTTCAGGATTTGACGAGATTCGGCCGGAAGGTCTTGACGGCGTCAAGCATCGCCGATGCCTTGGTGTCGAGCCCGTTGTCGCGCACCAGCACCGTCGTCGGCTGCCCGCGCACCGGACGCAGGCTGTCATCGAAGCTAAACATGCTGAGGCGCAGGTTGGCTGAGAGGAAGGCCTGGTCAGCGAGACCGATTTCGAGCTGCGGGCGCAGCGCCAGCCGACGCAGGCGCACCCAGATGATGTCATCCCAGGTGAAGTGGCTGTTGCGGCCGAAGCCGAGCCGGATGCCGTCATGGTCGATGACGATCTGCGGCTCGCGATTGCGGATGCGGCTGACGCCCAGGACAACGTAGTAGAGCACCGCAATCGCCAGCACGAAGAACAGCACGAAGCGCTGGTCGTTCAGGGACAGCGTCGGCGCATTG
>DATGZZ010000030.1:0-2152 GCA_035296945.1 Reyranella sp. | reverse complement strand
GGCGGCTACAAGCCGGTGACCGAGAGCGACTGGCACAAGCTGGTGATCGGCCAGCGCCGCGCCTGGGTCGGCTACGACTACGACGACGTGAAATGGGCGTTCTTCGACCACGAGCTGATCCGCTCGCTGGGCTGCGAATCGGCGATCAACCAGCCGGTGGTTTATGCAGGCCGCGTGCTCGGCACCATGAACCTGCTCGACGCCAAGGGGCAATACAAGGAGAGCGATCCAGCCAAGATCGAGCCGTTCGCCGCCCTGATGATCGGCCCCTTCCTTGACGCCATCGCCGCCGATCCCGATATCGCGAAGAAGTAGGGAGCAAAGTCGATGACCGCGATGCTGGGCGAGCTGCCGACCTGGAAACTCGAAGACCTCTATTCCAGCCCGACGGGCCCCGATCTCGATGCCGACCTCAAGCGTGCCAAGGCCGACGCCGAGGCCTTCGCCAAGGACTATGAAGGCAAGGTCGCGGCCATCGACGGCAAGGCGCTGGGTGGCGCGGTTGCCCGCTTCGAGAAGCTGTCGGACCTGATGGGGCGGATCGGCTCCTACGCCCAGCTCTACTACGCGCAGAACATGGCCGATCCCGAGCGCGGCCGGTTTTCGCAGAACGTGTCGGAGGCGCTGACCGACATCGGCACCAGGCTGGTGTTCTTCCGCCTCGAGCTCAACAAGCTCGAGGATGCCGACCTTTTGGCCAAGCAGAAGGATCCCGCGCTCGCCAAATATGGGCCGTGGCTGCGCGACCTGCGGGTCTATCGCCCACACCAGCTTTCCGACGAGATGGAGAAGGCGCTGCACGAGAAGCACGTCGTCGGCCGCGCCGCCTGGTCGCGCCTGTTCGACGAAACCATCGCGCGGCTGCGCTATCCCTTCCGCAACGAGGTGCTGACCGAGCCGCAGATCCTCGACAAGCTGTCGAACAAGGACGCCGACGTCCGCAAGGATGCCGCCAAGTCGTTCGGCAAGGTGCAGGGCGACAACATCGCGATCTTCTCGCTGGTCACCAATACGCTGGCCAAGGACAAGGAGATCGAGGACCGCTGGCGCAAGTATCCGCGGCCGCAGTCGGCGATGAACCTCGGCAACGTGGTCGAGGACGAGGTCGTCGACGCGCTCGCCGCGTCGGTGACGGCCGCTTATCCGCGGCTCGCGCACCGCTACTACAAGCTCAAGGCCAAGTGGTTCGGCGTCGAGAAGATGCCTTACTGGGACCGCAACGCGCCGCTGCCCGAGCACGACGATCGGGTGATCCCGTGGGCCGAGGCCGAGAAGACCGTGCTCGACGCGTACCGTGCCTTCTCGCCCGAGCTGGCCGATGTCGGCCAAAAATTCTTCGGCACCGGCTGGATCGACGCGCCGGCGCGGCCCGGCAAGTCGCCGGGCGCCTTCGCCCACCCCACCGTGCCGTCGGCGCATCCCTATCTGCTGCTGAACTACCAGGGCAAGGTGCGCGACGTGATGACGTTGGCCCATGAGCTGGGACACGGCGTGCACCAGGTGCTGGCGGCGCAGCAGGGCGCGCTGATGGCCGACACGCCGCTGACCTTGGCCGAGACCGCCTCGGTATTCGGCGAGATGCTGACGTTCCAGTCGCTCTTGAAGTCGGCGCCCGACAAGTCGACGCGCAAGGCGATGCTGGCCGGCAAGGTCGAGGACATGCTGAACACCGTGGTGCGCCAGATCGCCTTCTACGATTTCGAATCGCGCCTGCACATGGCGCGCCGCCAAGGCGAGCTCACGCCCGAGGCGATTGGCGAGATCTGGATGGCGGTGCAGGGCGAGAGCCTGGGACCGGCCTTCACCTTCGACGAGGAGTACCGGCACTACTGGTCCTACATCGGCCACTTCATCCACTCGCCATTCTACGTCTATGCCTACGCCTTCGGCGACTGCCTGGTGAACTCGCTCTACGCCGCCTACCAGTCGGGCCAGCCCGACTTCCAGGCCAAGTATCTCGAGATGCTGAAGGCAGGCGGCGTGAAGCGGCACAAGGAGCTTCTGGCGCCGTTCGGCCTCGACGCCTCCGATCCCGCCTTCTGGGACAAGGGGCTGGGCGTCATCTCAGGCTTCGTCGATGAACTCGAAAAGCTTTAGCCCAATCGCGTGCCTCCCCACGCGTCAGCGTGGGGAGGTGGCCCGAAGGGCCGGA
>DATGZZ010000029.1:0-4174 GCA_035296945.1 Reyranella sp. | reverse complement strand
CTGACGTGCCCGGCGTGCCAAGATGCGCCACGCTAGGGAGCGAGAGGGGTTTCAGATGACATTGCCGGCGGCGACGCTCGACCACGTGGTCATCAATGCGCGCGACGACATGGATCGCGCCGCAGACATCTATCGGCGGCTGGGCTTCACGCTCACCGAGCGCGGCTATCATTCGCTGGGCTCGATCAACCATCTCGCCATGTTCGGCACCGACTACCTCGAGCTCATCGCCCTGCCGAAGGGCGCCACCACCGGCCGCATGGACCTGCTGACCTTCCCGTCCGGCCTGAACGGCCTGGTGTTCGGCTCCGAGGACTCCGCCGTCACCTACGAATCGCTCGCCAAGGTCGGCGTCCCGGTCGATCCGCCGGTCGAGTTCACGCGGCCGGTCAAGGTCGCGGGCAAGGAGCATGACGCGCGCTTCCGCACGGTGCGCATGAAGGCGGGCGTCGTGCCCTACGGCCGCGTCTATTACTGCCACCACTTCACGCGTGAGCTGGTGTGGCGCGACGAGTGGCGCCATCACGCCAACGGCACGGTGGCCGTCGTGCGGGCGCTGATCGTCGAGCCCGATCCGGCCGCCGGCGCCAAGCTCTATGCCGACATGTTCGGCGTCGAAGCCGTGCGCGACATCAAGGGCGGCAAGAGCGTGGTCGTCGGCAATTCGCGCTTCGACATCGTCACCGAAGCCGAGCTAAAGGCACAGTTCGGCGACGCCGTGCCCGACGCCGAAGGACGCAACGCCTACATGGCCGGCCTTACGTTCCGCACGGTCTCCGTCGCGAAGGCGGCACGGGCGTTGCAGGAGGGCAAGATCGCCGGCGCGGTCCAGACGACCGGCCGGCTGGTCGTGCCGGCCAAGCAGGCCGTCAACGCCGTGTTGGAGTTCGTCGAATAGCCAAAGCCATGGTGACCATCACGCACGACAACCAGGGCGACGCGATCTCGCGCGACGTTCCGCAAGACGCGCTGGCGCTGATCGACGCCGGCGGCAACGGCAGCGAACGCTCCTACACTTACGGCGACATCGTCCGCCTGAGCGGCGCGGTGGCGCGCGGGTTGCTGAAGCGCGGACTGAAGCGCGGCGATCGTGTCGGCATCCTGTCGGCCAACCGCGCCGAGTTCCTGCTGACGTTCCTCGGCACCATGCAGGCGGGGCTGGTGTCGGTGCCGGTGAACTACAAGCTGCCGGCCGAAACCGTGGCCTACATCGTGGGCGATTGCGACGCCAAGCTGGTGATCGGCGACGACACGCGATTGAAACTCGCACCTGACGACGTTCCCAAGGTCTCCTTCGACAAGGACTTCGCGTCGCTGCTCGATGAAGGTCCGTTCACGCCGCAGAAGATGCAGCCCGAGGAACCGGCGATGTTCCTCTACACCTCGGGGTCGACGGGCCGGCCCAAGGGCGTGGTGCTGTCGCACTATTCGCACCTCTGGGCGATCAGCCAGCGCGTGCGCCGTCCGGTGCCGCAGGGCCAGCGTTCGCTGGTGGCCGCACCGCTCTATCACATGAACGGTCTTGCCATGTGCCAGACCACGCTGAACCAGGGCGACACGATCGTCCTGCTGCCGCAGTTCACCACCAGGGGCTATATCGAGGCCGCCGCGCGCCATCGCGTGCAGTTCCTCACCTCGGTGCCGACCATGATCGCCATGATGCTGCGCGAGAAGGAACTTCTGGCGAGCAGCGATCTTTCCGCTGTCGAAGCGGTGCGCATGGGCTCCGCGCCCATCACCCAGTCGCTGATCGATCAGGTGCACGCGGTGTTTCCCAAGGCCGCCATCAGCAATGGCTACGGGACGACCGAGGCCGGGCCCGTGGTCTTCGGCCCGCATCCCGACGGCATCCCGCAGCCTGACCTGTCGACCGGCTATCCGCATCCCGAGGTGCAGTTGCGGCTGGTGCGCGACGGCCGCGAGGTCCAGGACGAAGGTGTGCTCGAGATGAAGTGCGGCGCGCTGATGACGCACTATCACAAGCTGCCCGAGGTCACGGCCAAGGCGATGACGCCGGATGGCTACTATCGCACCGGCGACGTCTTTCGCCGCGACGCCAACGGCTTTTTCTTCTTCGTCGGCCGCGCCGACGACATGTTCGTGTGTGGCGGAGAGAACATCTATCCCGGCGAGGTCGAGAAGATGCTGGAGCGTCATCCCGGCATCCATCAGGCGGCCGTCATCCCGATCCCCGACGAGCTGAAAGGCCACAAGCCCATCGCCTTCGTCGTGCGGGCCGGCGGCGCCGATCTCGACGAGCAGGCGGTCAAGAGCTACGCGCTCGCCAACGCGCCGGCCTACCAGCATCCGCGCCAGGTCATCTTCATCGACGAGATGCCGCTTGCCGGCACCAACAAGATCGACAAACGCGTGCTCGCCCAACAACTGACTAGGCAGACCCCAACCGGAGGAGAATCCTAAAAATGAAAGCCGCAGTCGTCCGCGAGCATGGCGGTCCCGAGCGCCTCGTCTTCGAGACCGGCTTCCCCGACCCGACACCCGGCGAGGGCGACGTGATCGTGGCGGTGAAGGCCTCGTCGCTGAACTACCATGACGTCTTCACCCGCCGCGGCATGCCCGGCATCAAGGTGCCGATGCCGGCCATCATGGGCCTCGACGTCGCGGGCGAGATCGCCGAGGTCGGGCCGGGTGTGAGCGGCTGGAAGAGGGGCGACCGCGTGCTGGTCGATCCCATCAACCGCGTCGAGGGCGGGCTGATGGGCGAGACGGTGCATGGCGGCCTGGCCGAGCTCTGCAAGGCACGCGCCCACCAGCTCGTCAGGATTCCCGATGGTGTGAGCTTCGCCGATGCCGCGGCGCTCCCCGTGGCCTACGGCACGGCGCTGCGCATGATGACGACCAACGGTCATGTCGCGAAAGGCGAGAAGGTGCTGATCCTGGGCGCCTCGGGCGGCGTCGGCGTGTGCTGCCTGCAGCTCGCCAAGCTCGCCGGCGCCGAGGTGATCGCCTGCGCCGGCACCGACGCCAAGGCCAAACGGCTGATGGAGCTCGGTGCCGACAAGACCATCAACTACGTCACCCACGACTTCCAGAAGGAGGTCTACGAACTCTACGGCAAGCCGACGCGACGCGGCGCCGGCACCGACCGCGGGATCGACGTGGTGGTGAACTACACCGGCGGCGACACCTGGGTGAAGTCGCTGAAGCTCCTGAAGGTCGGCGGCCGCCTGCTGACCTGCGGCGCCACTGCGGGCTACGCGCCGACGGAGGACATCCGCTTCATCTGGACCTTCGAGCTGAAGGTGCTGGGCTCCAACGGCTGGATGCGCACGGACATCGAGCAGCTCCTGAAGCTGGTGCAGGAGGGCAAGCTGAAGGTGCTCATAGACAAGGTCTTCCCGCTGACGGACGCGCGCGAAGCGCTGCGCGTGATCGAGGATCGCGAAGTGTTCGGCAAGGTCGTGGTGGCCCCATGAGCGACAAGGGGACGGACAAGATCGTGCCGCTGACCAAGGACGAGCTGCAGAAGATGCTCGACAACTCGCCCTTCATCGCCTTCCTCGGCCTGACGGTGACCGAGGCCGATCCTGCCAACGAGCAGCTCACAATGACCTGCGCCATGAGGCCGGAGTTCGAGCGCGGCAAGGGCACCGGCCAATGGCATGGCGGCCCGCTGGCGGCGATCATCGACACGGTCGGCGACTACGCGCTGATCATGGCGCTGCGCCGGGGACTCCCGACCATCAACTTCCGCGTCGACTACCTGCGTCCCGCCATCAAGACCGGCTTGGTCATCACCGCCAAGGTGCGGCGCGCCGGCAAGAGCGTGGGCGTTGTCGATATCGATGTGTTCAACGAGCAGAAAGCGTTGCTGGCCGTCGGCCGCGCCACCTACTCGACGCTGCCGGCCTGAGGGGCACACGGTACGAAGATTGCTTTGAATTCTCCGGGGGGAGTTTGGGGACTGAGGAGGGGCTCATGAGGACCAAGGTTTCACGTCGCGCGTTCGGCGCCGGTGTTCTGACCGCCGGCATCGTCGGCAAGGCTGCGTTCGCCCAGGAGACGCCCAAGCGTGGCGGCACGCTGGTCGCCACCTGGGGCGGCGGCGAACCGCAGGCCTGCTACGTGCCGGCAGGCGGCGGCTCCTCGCCCACCTTCTCCTCATCCAAGCTGTTCGAGCGGCTGGGCAACCGCCGGATAGACGGCACCTTCG
>DATGZZ010000028.1:0-9942 GCA_035296945.1 Reyranella sp. | reverse complement strand
GACCTCACCGACAACTACGCCGGCGATGGCATCAGGCCGCCGGCCGACGTGGTGCGGCACGATCCGGACGATCCCTATCTCGTGGTCGCGGCCGACAAGGGCACGGCGACCTTCTCCGACATCGCCAATGCGCTCGCCCAGGAATACGGCTTCTGGCTCGACGACGCCTTCGCCTCGGGCGGTTCGGCGGGCTACGACCACAAGAAGATGGGCATCACCGCCCGCGGCGCCTGGGAATCGGTGAAGCGGCATTTCCGCGAGCTCGGCCAGGACATCCAGACCACGCCCTTCACCGTCACCGGCGTCGGCGACATGTCGGGAGACGTGTTCGGCAACGGCATGCTGCTGTCCAAGCACATCAAGCTGGTCGCGGCTTTCGACCACCGCCACATCTTCATCGATCCCGCGCCCAATCCGGCGACGAGCTGGGACGAGCGCAAGCGGCTGTTCGACCTGCCGCGCTCGTCGTGGATGGACTACGACAGGTCGCTCTTGTCGGCGGGCGGCGGCATCTACGACCGCGCCGCCAAGTCGATCGCGCTGTCGGCCGAGGCGCGCGCGGTGCTGGGCATCGAAGCGCCGACCATGACACCGATCGACCTGATGCGGGCGATCCTCGCCGCGCCCGTCGACCTGCTTTATTTCGGCGGCATCGGCACCTACGTGAAGGCCTCGAGCGAAAGCCATGCCGACGCCGGTGATCGCGCCAGCGATGCGCTGCGCATCAATGGCGACCAAGTGCGGGCGCGCGTGGTCGGCGAGGGCGCCAATCTCGGTTTCACCCAGCGCGGCCGCGTCGAGGCGGCGCTGGCCGGCCGCAAGATCAACACCGACGCGCTCGACAACTCGGCCGGCGTCGACACCTCCGACCACGAGGTCAACATCAAGATCGTCACCGGCGAAGCGATCACCCGCAGCACGCTCAAGCGCGAGGACCGCAACGCCTTGCTGTTCTCCATGACCGACGAGGTGGCGGGCCTGGTGCTGCGCCACAACTACCAGCAGAGCCAGGCGATCAGCGTCGCCGCGGAGCAGGCGGGCGAGGAGCATGACCGGCTGGAACGCTTCATGCGGGCGCTGGAGCGCAACGGCCGGCTCGATCGCGCCGTCGAGTTCCTGCCCGATTCGCCCACCATGCGCACGCGCGGCCAGAACCGGCAGTACCTGACCCGGCCCGAGCTGTGCACGCTTTTGTCCTACGCCAAGATCGATCTCAACGACGAGATCCTTCACTCCGACCTGCCCGACGACCCGCTGCTCGAAGGCGAGCTCTTGCGCTACTTCCCGGCAGCGCTCAGCGAGAAGCATGAGCCGTCGATCCGTGCCCATCGCCTGCGCCGCGAGATCACGGCACTCCAGGTCGTGAACTCCCTGGTCAACCGCTGCGGGCCGACCTTCGTGCGCAACATGTCAGGCCGCACCGGCGCGCCGGCGGCGGCCATCGCCCGCGCCTTCGCCGTCGTGCGCGACGCCTGGAAGCTGCGCGACCTGTGGGGCGACATCGAATCCCTCGATCCTGCGCTCAAGGCCGAGGCGCAGATCCGCATGCTGGTGGCCTCGCAGCGCTTCCTCACGCGCACCGTGCAGTGGGCCCTGCGCCGCTTGCCGCAGCCGATCGACGCCATGGCCGCGACCGAGCAGCTTGCCGCCGCGGTGGCAGCGCTGGGCGACCTGCCGGCGGAGCTGATCGGCGAGGCCGAGAGTGCCGCCCTTGCCGAGCGCGCGGCTGCCTTCGAGGCCATGGGCGCACCGACGGGCGTGGCGCGCCGCGCCGCGGCGCTCGAAACCCTGGCAGCGGCGGGCGATCTCATGCTGGCGGCACGCGCCAACGGGGTGAGCATCGAGGCGGCGGCCCGGCTCTATTTCCAGCTGGGAGAGCGGCTCTCACTGGCCCGACTGGCGATTGCCGCGCAGAAACTGCCGCGCGAGGGCCAGTGGCCGGCGCAGGCGGCGCTGGCGGTGCAGGACGAGCTGGTAACCCTGCACGCCGATCTGCTGGCGTCGACGCTGAGCGCGGCGGGCCCGCAGGCCGCCGGCGATTCCCATGCGGCGATCGCGCGCTGGAGCGAGCCGCGCAAGCTGGCACTCGACCGCGTCGACCGGCTGCTGAAGGAGGATCTGGCGGCAGCCGGCATGCTCGACCTCGCCATGCTCTCGGTCGCCACGGCCGAGCTTCGCACACTGGTGTGAGGAGGTGTTGTCATCCCGAGCGCAGCGAGGGACCTTTGGCGATCCCGACCAAAGGTCCCTCGCTGCGCTCGGGATGACAACAGGCCAAGTGGAGACGCCATGACCCAAATGTCCGACACCTATTCCGTGAAAAAAAGCGACGCCGAGTGGAAGAAGGAGCTCGACCCGCTGCAGCATCACGTGCTGCGCGACCACGGCACCGAGCGGCCCTTCACCAGCCCGCTCAACAACGAAAAGCGTGCCGGCATCTTCCGCTGCGCCGGCTGCGGCGAGCCCTTGTTCGATTCGGGCACCAAGTACGAAAGCGGATCGGGCTGGCCGTCTTTCTGGGCGCCGATGCCCGACGCGGTCGGCACCTCAACCGACAGCAGCCATTTCATGACCCGCACCGAGGTCCATTGCGCCAAGTGCGGTGGCCACCTCGGCCACGTCTTCCCCGATGGGCCCAAGCCCACCGGCCAGCGCTATTGCATGAACGGCGCCGCGCTGAAGTTCGACGAGAAGAAGTAGGAGATCAGAGCGACGGCAAAGCGCAGAGGTCCTGCACGAGTTGCTGCAGGTTGGCGCCGATGGCGCGCTGGTCGGCGATGCGCAGTCGTTTGCCGTTGTCGATCGCATCGTCCAGCGTGGCCGTGCCCAGGCCCTGCAACACCCTGTCGTAGACCACGGCGCCGTTGGTGGTGTCAGTCAGGCGCCAGGCGATCGCCGCCGTCACCGTCATGGCGAAGCCGGCATAGGGACGGCTGAGTGTCAGCAGCTGGCCGTCGAGCCGAAAGCGACCGCTAGCGGACTGCCCAAGCCCAGCAGCCGCGAGCGTCTGCACCAACGCCTGCTGAACCTGGTCCGCACTGACCGCGGACGTCCAGGGCGTACCGATGTCGCGGCCGAGCGTGACCGATCCGACGGTGACGGCATTACGATAAACCGGCGCAGGCGCCTGGCCCGGTGGCGCACCGGCCGCCATCGCCGAATAGTTTGCGGGCAGCGCGCAGGCGCCGACACAGGCAAGCGACAACGCCGCCAGCATCAGGCGGCGAGCCGGCAGCGGCATGTCAGGTCGTGGGCTGGTCGCCCTGCGGCGGCGGAGGCGGCGGGCCGTCATCGCATTGCGCCCAGGACGGGGCGGCGGCGGCCAGCAGAACGGCGAAAGCCAAGCTGAGAAGACGGGTCATCGGCGCCTCCAATGTCTTCAGTGGATCACAGCCCCTTGAGGAAGTCGATCAACAGTTTGTTGACCTCGGCCGGCCGCTCCTGCTGCACCCAATGGCCGGCACCCTCGAGGATGTGGCTGCCGCGCAGGCCGGGCAGGGTCTTGGGGAAGGCGTCGAGCTGGGCCTGGGCCGCCGGGAAGCGCAGCACGCCGTCGCGGCTGCCGGCGATGAACAGCGACGGCTGGCGGATCGGCTGGCCGCGCCACGGGCCGCCCAGCTCCCAGTTGCGCCGGAGGTTGCGGTACCAGTTCAGGCCGCCGCGAAAGCCGGTACGTGAGAATTCCTGGGCGTAGTAGTCGAGATCGACCTCGCTCAGCCACGGCGGCAAGGTTGGCGGATCGACAGTGTTGGCTAGAAGCGTGCCACCGGTCAGGCGGGCGAAGCCCTTGCCCTTCTCGGTGAGCTCGCCGCCGGCGGTGAAGTAAATGCGCCTGAGCGCGCCGCGGATGTCCTGCTGCAGCTCGGCCTCGGGCACGCCGGGCTTCTGAAAATACTGCAGGTAGAAGTCGTTGATGCCGAGCTTCTCCAGCGCGCTCAGCACGTCGACATAGCCCGGCGGCGCCCAGGGCACGCTCATGGCGCAGACGGCGGGAAAGAGATCGGGCCGCCACAGGGCCGCGTGCCAAGCGACCGGCGCGCCCCAGTCGTGGCCGACGATGATGGCGCGGGTCTCACCGATCGCCTTGACCAGCTCGGCCATGTCGCCGACCAGGTGATAGAGCGTGTACTGGTCGATCGGCTCAGGCGCTTGCGTGCCGCCGTAGCCGCGCATGTCGGGCGCTACGCAGCGGAAACCCGCGGCGCTCACGCCAGTGAGCTGATGGCGCCACGAGTACCAGCTTTCCGGCCAGCCGTGACAGAACAGCACCAGCGGACCGCTGCCGACCTCGGCGTAGCGCATGTCGATGTTGTTGGCCTTGGTCGTCTTGAGCGTGACGCCAGGGACGGGTGAAGGAGTGTCTGCCATTCCGGCAGTCTAGCGCATGGTCAGCCGCGAAGGTGAACCGGATGCGAGAGCCTGGCGCGCACCGAGGCGCGCGAGCCGAGCAGCAGCGAGCCCAGAAAGAACAGGCTGGCGAACAGCACGATCACTGGGCCCGATGGCAGGCCGACGTGGAAGGAGACCAGCAGGCCGATGAGCGCGGAGGCAAAAGCCATGGGTGCCGCGATCAAGGTCATCGACCACACTTCGCGTGCCCAGAACGAGGCGGCGACGGCGGGCAGCAGGATCAGGCCGAGCGCCATCAGGGTGCCGAGCGCCTGGAAGCCCGCCACCATGTTCAGCACGGCAAGCGACAGGAACAGGTAGTGATAGACCGAGCCCCGGATGCCCATGGCAGCGAGGAAGCCCGGGTTGAAACATTCGACGACCAGCGGCCGGTAGATCGCGGCGAGCCCGACCAGGGTCAGCGTCGCCGTCGAGACCACCAGCACCAGCGCGGCCTCGTCGACGGCGAGGATGGCGCCGAACAGGATGTTCATCAGGTCGACCACCGAGCCGCGCAACGACACGATCAGCACGCCGAGCGCCATGGCCGTCAGATAGGCCGCGGCGAAGCTCGCATCCTCGCGCATGCTCGAGAAGCGGGCGATGATGCCGGAAATCAGCGCGGTGGCGACGCCGGCCAAGAAGCCGCCGAGACTCATGGCCGGCAATGACAGGCCGCCCAGCAGGAAGCCGAGCGCCGCGCCGGGCAGCAGGGAATGGGCGAGCGCATCGCCCATCAGGCTCATGCGCCGCAGGATCAGGAACACGCCGATCGCCGAGCCGCCGACCGACAGGGCGAGGCTGGCCACCAGGGCACGGCGCATGAAACCGAAATCCGCGAACGGCGCGATCAGATATTCGTAGAGCATGGCGACGCCGTCAGGCGCTCAGTTTCATCGGCACGTCGCAGGCGTCGGCGTGCTCGTCCCAGGCCTCGGCCATGGCGCGGGCGCGCAGCAGGTTCTCGGCCGACAGCACGCGCGCGGTCGGCCCGGCATCGACCAGCTCGCGCGCCATCAGCAGCGCGTTGGGGAAGTCGCGGCGCACCTGGTCGAGATCGTGCAGGACCGCGACCACCGTGCGCTGCTCGGCGCGCCAGCGCTGGATCACGACCATGAGGTCGTTGACGGTCTTGGAATCGATGGCGGCAAACGGCTCGTCCAACAACACGAGGTCCGCGTCTTGCAGAAGCAGGCGGGCGAACAGCACGCGCTGGAATTGCCCGACCGACAGCGTGTCGATCGGCCGGCGCTCGAAGCCCGACAGGCCGACCGATTCGATGGCGTGCTGGGCATCGTGGATGTCGACGTGCTTGGCCGCGCCAAAGCCACCGAAGCGTGACCAGCGGCCGAGCAGAACGGTGTCGAACACCGAGATCGGGAAGGAGCGGTCGATCTCGGCCTGCTGCGGCAGGTAGGCGATGCGCTTGGCCGTCGTTTCGATGCGGCCCTCGATGTGCGGTGCGAGACCGAGCAGGGCCTTCAAGAGAGTGCTCTTGCCGGCGCCGTTGGGACCGACGATCGCCGTCATCTCGGCTGCCGGAATTTCCGCCGACACGTGATGCACCGCCGGATGGCGGTCGTAACTCACCGTCAGATCCACCAGGCGCAGGGCCGCGTTCACAGCGCCCACCACGCGGTGAGCCACAGCAAGGCCGATACGCCAAGTGCAGCCGCAATGCGAGCGGGCGCACTCATGGCGAGCAGCGCAGTACCGGGCGAGACAGGCTCATGCATGCTGGGAATTGTTATAATATTACCTAAAGAGAGTCCAGCCGTCGGGCGCTGCCACGCGATCTGCCGTGATTGCCGACTAACCGTTTGTTGATTGGCAGGAAGGGCCCGGCACGCGCATCTTTACGTCATGGCGAAAGTTTCGGGTCCAGGACGGCGGTCCCTGCTGATCGGCGGCGCCGCGGCGGCAGGCGTTGCGGTCGCGGCCGCGCGCGTCGTGTCGGCCAAGACCCGCGCTCCCCTCGAAGGACCGTGGGCGATCGAACTCTTCACGTCGCAGGGCTGCAGTTCCTGCCCCCCGGCCGATGCCTATCTCGGCGTGCTGGCCAAGCGGCCCGACGTCGTCGCGCTGTCGTTCCATGTCGACTACTGGGACTACATCGGCTGGAAGGACGCCTTTGCCACGCGCGCCACCACCGATCGCCAGCGCGCTTACGCGCGCGTGCTGAAGCAGCGCTATGTCTACACGCCGGAAATGGTGGTCGAAGGCATCGGCCACGACACCGGCCGCGAGCGTGCCGGCATCGAGCGCTTGCTGGCCGAGGCGCAGCGCCGCTCGACCAGGCGCGCCACGCCGGAATTGTCGCGCACCCAGGACGGCGCGCTCACCGTCAAGCTGGCGGCCTTCCCGCTCGACGGCGGACCCGCCGACGTGACGCTCGCGATCTATGACCGTCGCCATTCGACGCCGGTCGCCAGCGGCGAGAACCAGGGCCGCATGCTGGACAACTTCAACATCGTGCGCCGCCTGCAGACGTTGAGCCGCTGGGACGGCGCCGCCGCGAGCTGGACGATCGCTGATGCCGGCCTGCAACCGGGCATCGGCGCGGCGGTGCTTGTGCAGCGCGCCGACCATGGGCCGGTGATCGGCTGCAACAAGCTGGAGCCGATGGTCTCGGGTTAGTCCCGGGGCCTTGCTTCGGCCACAGCCGCGCGCGAAGGTGGGCCGATGTCGCTTACCAGCGCTGCCGGCCGCCTGACGGCCGTCCTTGGGCCGACGAACACCGGCAAAACCTACCTCGCCATCGAACGCATGCTCGGCCACGAATCGGGCATGATCGGGTTTCCGCTGCGCCTGCTGGCACGCGAGAACTACGATCGCATCGTCAAGATCAAGGGCGCCTCGCAGGTGGCGCTGATCACCGGCGAGGAGAAGATCGCGCCGGCCAGCGCGCGCTATTTCGTCTGCACCGTCGAATCCATGCCCGTCGACCGTACGGTATCGTTCCTTGCCGTCGACGAGGTGCAGATGGCGGCCGATCCCGAGCGCGGCCATTTCTTCACCGACCGGATCCTGAACGCACGCGGCACGCACGAAACCATGCTGCTCGGCGCCGACACCATCCGGCCGGTGCTCAATCGCCTCCTGCCCGACATCGACGTCGTGGCGCGGCCGCGCTTCTCCAAGCTTGCCTATGTTGGCCCCAAGAAGGCGACGCGCCTGCCGCGGCGTTCGGCCGTCGTGGGCTTCTCGGCGAGCGAGGTCTACGCCATCGCCGAGCTGATCCGCCGCCAGCGCGGCGGCACGGCGATCGTCATGGGCGCGCTGAGCCCGCGCACGCGCAACGCCCAGGTCGACATGTTCCAGTCGGGCGAGGTCGACTACCTGGTGGCGACCGACGCCATCGGCATGGGCCTCAACATGGACGTGAACCATGTCTGGTTCGCCTCGTTGCGCAAATATGACGGCCGCACGCTGCGCCCGCTGCGCAGTGTAGAATTGGCGCAGATCGCCGGCCGCGCCGGCCGCCACATGAACGACGGCACGTTCGGCACCACGGCCGAAGTCGGCGGGCTCGAGCCCGAGATGGTCGAGGCGATCGAGAACCATCGCTTCGATCCGCTGCGCGACGTGCAATGGCGCAACAGCGACCTGCATTTCCATTCCGTGCCGGCCCTGATCGCCTCGCTCAACCGGCCGCCGCACCATGCCGCCCTGCAGAGGGTTCGTGAACAGGACGATCAGATCGCCCTGCAGACCCTGTCGACGCACTCGGACTTCCTGCCGCGCCTGCGCACGCCGCAGCGCGTAAGACTGCTCTGGGAAGTCTGCCAGGTGCCGGATTTCCGCAAGACGATGACGGAAGAGCACACGCGGCTGCTGGCTCAGCTCTTCGAGCACCTGACGCAGGGCGGCGAGCGGCTGCCCGAGGACTGGATCGAGAGCCACATCAAGCGGTTGGAGCACTACGATGGCGACATCGACACTTTGATGGCCCGGATCGCCCATGTGCGGACATGGACTTATATTTCGCATCGTCCTGACTGGATCCAGCGTTCAGTCCATTGGCAGGAGCGGACGCGCACTATCGAGGACAAGCTTTCTGACGTATTGCACCAGCGTTTGACGCAAAGGTTTGTCGATAGACGGGCGGCCCTGCTTGTACGAAGATTAGGCGATGAGGGTGAAATGACGTCGTCGGTCGCCGCGGCGGGCGAGGTGTCGGTCGAAGGAGAGCATCTCGGCCGCATCGAGGGGTTCCGCTTCGTGCCAGACACGACCGAGGGACAGGCTGACCAGAAGGCCGTGCTGAGCGCCGCGTTGCGCGCGCTGCGCCAGGATCTGCCCGCGCGCCTGCAGGCCTTCGCCAATTCGCCCGACGGCGAGCTGGTGTTCGACTCGCAATTGCGCGTCTGCTGGGGCGGCGGTCCGGTCGCGCGCCTGCTGCCGAGCGGCGACATCCTGGCGCCCAAGGTCGAAGCGCTGCCGTCCGACCTTCTGGACGGACCGGCGCGCGAGGAGGTGCGCAAGCGTGCCGCCACCTGGGTCGAGACGCGCATTCGCCTTGGCCTCAGCGAGTTGATGGATGCCCGTGCCACAGCGGAGCTGCCGGCCGGCGCGCGCGGCATCATCTTCCAGCTTTGCGAGGGTCTGGGCGTGCTGGCGCGCCGGCCGATCGAGGAGCAGCTCACCCAGCTGAACGAAGAGGATCGCAAGGCCTTGGCGCGGCTGGGCGTGCGGGTCGGCGTCTTTTCGCTCTACTTCCCGAGCATGCTGAAGCCGGTGCCGATCCGGCTCCGCGCGGGGCTCTGGATGGTGGCGAACAACCGCGAGAGCATTCCGCCGCTGCCGGCCGAAGGCCGCACCTCGATGGACCTGCCGCAAGGCGTGCCGCGCGATTTCTACGCCACGATCGGCTATCTGCCGCTGGGCGACCACGCCATCCGCGCCGACATGGTCGAACGCCTGGCAGCGATGGCGCGCCATGCCGTGCGTGAAAGCCGCGAGGCAGCGCGTCGCGCGCCGCCGCCGCAGCAGCAGCAAAAGAAGCCTGACGCCGCGCCGATGGAAGGCGCTGCCGCCGCTGCTCCATCGACGGATGAGATCAGCGAATGGGCGATCGTCGCTGCAGCCTTTGGCGAGAGCGAGCCGACGCCGGCCGAACCCGCTGCCGAGGTGGCGGCCGAGGAAGCGCCTGCAACGCCCGTTGAGGCCGTGAGCGAGCCGGTTCAGGCCGAAGAAGTCGCAGCCGAGCCGCCGGCCGCCGAGGAAGCCCAGACCGAAGAGGCAAAGGCCGAAGAGACGCCCACAGAGGCCACGCCGGAAGAGATTTCGGCGGAGGCTCCAGCGCCCGCCACGGACGAAGCCAAGCCTGACGAGGCAAAGAAGACGGGTCCGCGTCCGTTGCCGCCCGGCTGGTTCCGGGCGACGCCGCAGATGATGTCGCTGGTCGGCTGTTCGGAGCCCGAGATGGCCAACGTGCTGCGCGGGCTGGGCTATCGCGTCCATCCGCCGTCAGAGGAGCACGGGCCGCTCTACGCCTTCTCGGTCAAGCCGCGCTTCGTGCGCGAGCGCGAGGAACAGCGCGAGCGTCAGCGC